>JACOVN010000015.1 GCA_016177315.1 Candidatus Woesearchaeota archaeon | reverse complement strand
AGAAAAAAGTGAAGGCAGAGCGAGTGGAGCAGTATGAGCCAGAGAAAGTTAAGAAGAGAAAGGATGTGAGCTTTGAGAGCTACTTCCTCTTTGGCGTTTTTGCCCTTCTGCTCCTGGAATTGCTGTACATCAAGCGGAGGGGTGACCTGTAGATGCCGTTCAAATACCCCCTGGTGATGCTCCTGTACATTCCCGTTGCCATGCTTACGGTCTGGCTTATCCGAAAAAATTTCGTCAAGTTTAGAAATTTGAAAGAGCGGGATGAATTCGTCCGGAGGAATAGGTTCATCAAGCGATACTTGATTGTTTCCAGGCTCTTGATCTTCCTCCTGTTCTTCCTAGCCTTTGCCAGCCCTTTTATCCTCGAAGAGAAACCTATAAAAGGGGATCTCTCACTAACTATTTTGACAGACAATTCCACCTCTTTTGAGTTATTTGACCAAGCACTGGCTTCAAGATTGAAAGGGAAGCTTGAACAATCCATTCCAACTACTGTTAAGACGATAGCAACAGGAGAGTTTTCTGCTATTGGCGATGGCCTCCTAACGAGTATTCAGGGTAATGATAATGTTCTTATTATTACCGATGGAAACAACAATGCAGGCAAGGATTTGGGGGATGTCATTCTGTTTGCAAAGAACCTTAATACGACCATTTCCACTCTTGATCTCAAGCCCATGCACGATGATACCAATGTCGTTATTGAAGGCGCCTCAGAAGCGATTGTGGGGAGCGAGAGCACGTTCTTCATCAAGGTACAGCAGGTAGGAAATAGGAATGAGTATCGCTTGGCGGTAGATATTGACGGAAGAACCGTGCTCGAGCAATCTTCTTCTGGACCAAATATCTTCAGCGTAACAGAAACCTTGGGAGAGGGGTACCATAGGGTTACTGCGAAAGTTGTTATTGAGGACTATTTCCCACAAAACAATGTGTTCTATAAAACCATCCAGATCATCAAGAAGCCAAACATTATGTTCATTTCCAAAACACCAAGCAGGATGCAGGAGAAATTGGCAGAACTGTACCATGTATTCCCTGCGAATAGCGTTCCAGAAAATCTCAAAGAGTATGCAGCGGTCATTCTGAACAATTTCCATAGCACGGACATCAGCAATCGCGAGGTGGACGGATTAACAGACTATGTAACGGATGGTTATGGATTGATCGTGGTTGGAGGCAAGAATGCCTTTGATAAAGGAGCATACAAGGATTCCCTGTTTGAAACTCTCTTGCCCGTGAAATCAGGAAAAGGGGAGAAAGAAGAGCAGAAGGACATTAGCATTGTAGTTGTGATTGACATTTCCGGCAGTACCGGAGGGCAATTTGCGCAAGGCTCTGGGCCAACCAAGGTAGATGTGGAGAAGGCATTGGCCATTAGCATCCTGGATAGTATCAAGGCAGAGGACAAGGTTGGAGTGGTTGCCTTTAATGAATTTGCCTTTGTTCTTTCCCCCCTCCAACCCGTGGGAGAGGTCAAGGAAGAGTTGAAGGACACGATTGCCAGGCTCCAATTTGGTGGTGGAACAGATATTACCGTCGGTATTCGAAGGGCAGAGGAACTCCTCCTGAGGGGAAAAGGCTCTATGAACATCATCCTCATCTCTGATGGAATTACTTTCGATCCACTCGCAGCCTTGAAGGAAGCGCAGCGAGCGCATGCCTCTGGCATGGATGTGTATACGGTTGGCGTTGGATTTGATACCTTTGAAATCCTGATGAAAGAGATTGCCAATGTTGGGCATGGCATTTACTTCAAGCCAGAACACTCGGAAAGGTTGAAGATTATCTTTGGAGATCCGGAAGACAAGACAGGGAAAGGATTAGTGATTCTCAACAACAACCATTTCATCACCCAAGATTTGGAATTATCCGGAAGCGTGCTGGGCTTCAACCAGGTTGTGCCTAAATCGAGCGCAAACCTGCTCGTGACCACCGGGGAAGGTCAACCAATACTCACCGTATGGAGATTTGGTTTAGGGAGAGTCGCTGCCTTGAGCACGGATGCAGGAGAGGAATGGGCTGGAGACCTCCTTTCCAGAGAAAATTCCAGGATCATCAGCAGGACGATTAACTGGGTGATAGGAGATCCAAGCAAGAAAGGATTGGATATCATTACGGAAGACACTAGCCTGGGAAAATCCACGGACATCATAGTGAAATCAGATAGACAACCAGTCTCCAGGGAAGTAGAGTTTGTCAAAATCGACAAAGACTTGTACAAGGCAACCTTTACTCCAGCAGAGACCGGGTTTTACCAGTTTCTGGACGCTGCTGTAGCGGTGAATTACCACGAAGAGTACGAGGACATTGGCCTGAACGAGCAGCTCAAGACCTTGGTTACGGCTACTGGTGGAGAGGTCTTCCAGGAGGATGACATTGCAAGCATTGTCGAGAAAATCAAATCCGTTTCTCAGAGGCTGGAAACGCAGGAAGTGTCCTTGCGCTGGCCGTTTGCCACTGCTGCGCTGTTCCTTTTCCTCTTGGAAGTGTTCATCAGAAGGCTGCGGGAATTTAAAAAACAGCGAGCATAAAACCCAAAAAGCCCCAAAAGCTTTAAATAAAAAGCTTTAAATATTAACAGAGGAAGGAGAAAAGCATATGGCATACATTCGGAAGAACGTGAACACCATCCTCATGTTGTTAGTCATAGCCTTAGTTATCCTCTTTGTAGTCTTTACGTACTACTCACGAGAGAAATTTAAATCCCTCTCCCAGGAATACTATGACAAGAAAGCCAATATTGAAATCTTATTGGGGAATTGAATATGGAACGAAGCAGGTTGAATCAAACTTCGTACGAATTACAGGTCAAGGAGAGCAGAGAAGAGCAGCTCTCAGGGGAATTCAAGGAAATTGTGGAGGAAAAGGAGAGCGTTGCCGAGCAGTTGCAGAATACCCAGAATGAATTCCGCATTACGAAAAGGGATTTGGATGTGGCAAAAACAGAGATTGACCAATTGCGGGTGCAGCTGGATACAGCTATCGATACGTTAGAAGATGTGAAGAGGGATTTGGATAGAGTCAGGAGCCAAAAGAACGAATGCGAACGGCAATTGGCAGAATGTGCTTAGGGATAGCATAAAGAGAGAGGGAAGAAGAACATGAAAAGCTTTGTCAAGGTTGTGCAGGACATCAATGCGGGATTGAATAAAATTTTGCTTTTCCCAGCTATCCTCAATGCCCTCATCCTCTTCCTTTTCGCCTACCTGATTCTTAGTCTGATTGATTTCTTGGCTTTCCTCGCTTTCATTCCTGCAGCAGCTTATTTTGGCTATGCCCTGTACAGGATATCCAGGATTAACAAGATACGCAAGGTGGAGAGTTACTATCCAGAATTGAACGAGAAGCTCAGAACTGCTGCGGATTATGCAAACGCAGAAGGCATGGTGGTTGATGAGCTCCACCAGGAAGTTGCTGAGGACATCAAGCGAGTATACACCTCTTCCTTTTTTGAAACCGGAAAGAACTCCACCAAGATTGTGCTCAGCATCATCCTCTGCTTCCTTATCCTCTTCTTTTCCTCATTGAATTTGCCTATCGATGATTATAAGATGAAGCTGCAAGACCTCCTGCAAGACGTGACAGAGGCCATCTCCGCAGGAGGAAGCGCCTTTAGCGGAAATTCCCCCGCTGCAGGAAGGGGAGGCAAGGAAGACATCTTCGGGGACAAATCCCTTGCAGAACTGGGCAAGAGAGAATTGGAGGTAGAAATTAAGCCAGCAACCTTTGACCTCAACATCAGGAATGTGGGAGAGGCGGAGGAATTGCCGTTTGCGTCTGGGACATTCCCGCCAGATGCCATTATTACCGCTGCTTCCACCTACCAAGAAAACATTCCCAGGGAGCAGCAGGAAATTGTCAAGAACTACTTCAAAAAACTGACGGAGGGATAATCATGAAGAGTTACGAGAAAGGATTTGAGAAACTGTTCGATGAAATGCGGAAAGTCGTCATTGGACAGGATGAAGTGTTGCGGCAGATGATGGTTGCCATTCTCTGCGATGCCAATGCCTTGCTGGAAGGTTATCCAGGACTGGCAAAGACCTTGGCAGTGAGAACCTTGGCAAAGCTGATGGACTTGAAGTTCAGCAGGATTCAATCTACACCTGATCTGATGCCCTCGGACATTACTGGAACGTATATTATCCAGGAGAGAGATGGGAAGCGAGAGTTTAAGTTCCAGCCGGGACCCATTTTTGCGAACATTCTGCTGACAGACGAAATTAATCGAGCAACGCCAAAGACCCAGTCTGCACTCCTGGAAGCAATGCAGGAGAAGCAAGTCACGGTTGGAAATGAGACCTTCAAATTAGACAGGCCTTTTTTTGTCCTGGCAACCCAGAATCCCATTGAACAGGAAGGGAGCCTATCACTCAATGAGAGCGTGTTGGTAAATGGCACACTAAAGACAGGGAAGGAGCTGCTTGAGCAGGTGAGAGACTGCCTGGCAGAGGACGAAAAAGGGACGAAGCTGTATGATATCCTGGCATGGACCTATGCGCTGAATCCAAGGGGCAGATTTGAAAGATCCCCCTGTTTCTTCTACACGGTGCCGTATGAGGAAGAACTGATAACCGTCACGACAAGGACTGGCAGGAATATTACTGTCACGAAGAATCATCCATTCCTGGTGAATGAGCAGGGCAGCATACGCTGGAAGAAGGCAGAGGAGTTGAGCAAGCAGGATATCTTGGTGCAGCCTGCATCCTTTCCTCAATTGCCGAGCATGTCCGTCATGACGCACGAGGCGGCAATTGCACGCATGCAGCAGAGGCCTATTCAGGAAATCCCCTTCGACGAGGATTTCGCCTTTTGGATAGCCTTCTTACTAGCTGACGGAAGCATAGGGGAAAACTGTGTGGAAGCATGCCAGAAAAACTATCCAGAGGCATTGGACAGATTTATAGCCATTTCCAGGAAGTACGGCTTTTCGCCAAAGATACGGAGCAGAAACGGTTGCCGGTATGCGAAAATTTACTCCAAACCGCTGGTAGAATACCTCAGCATCCGGTTCGGTATCACCGGAGGGAAGGACAAGGAAATTCCTTCTTGGTTCCTAGGACTTTCTCCAGAGCTCAACAAGGAATTCTTAAGAACGTTTATTGCACTGGAATCTTCCCTCAGGGACAGGCGCATTGTTTTCACGCAGAAGAGCAGGCAAAATGTGAATCTTATCGCGTACATGCTCCTGCGGCAAGGTATCCTCTCATGGATACGAGAGGAGAAGGAGCGAAAGCTGTTCCGGCTCAAGATACAGGGAGCAGATCTCATAACCTACCTTAGAATAGTTGGATGGTTAGATTCGAGATGGAAAAGAAAAATCGATCTCGGAAAAGCTGTCAAATCGAGCTTCCGCATTGTGCCGGTCGACCGAAGCAAGATACTGTGGCTCGTGGAACTGCTCGGGCTGAATAGCTTCCACACACTGAGAAAAAGAACGGCTTTCGTCCATAGGTCCTGGTACGGAAGCTACAAGGGCATTAAGGAAGGAGAAACAGTAATGGCAGTCGATGCACTACAAAAGATGGTAAAGGATATTCGGAAAGAAATAAGGAAGCGAAAAGAGCCACCATTCCTACATCTCAGGACAGCCAAACCAAGAGCATTTGCTGCGGGTATTGGCCTTTCCATGGTAGCAATAGCAAAAGACTTGGGCATCTCAAAAAATCAGGTTTGGCAGTTGTATGCAACAGGAAACTGCATGCAGGAAGTTCAGATTTTGGATTTACTGCAGGACCAGTATACGAGGAGGATGGCAGAAGCCGAGGCATTGCTGCAGTACTGCGAGCAGCTGCTCAGCGAGGACGTATTCTACGACCCCATCAAGCGTATCCGCTATCGGCCTTCAGAAGGGCTGGCCTTTGGTCTCACCGTGCCGGGGTTGCAGAACTATGTCGGGGGGTTTGGTGCCTGTGGCATCAACCATAATACCTATCCGCTGCCAGAAGCCCAGGCAGACAGGTTTCTGCTGAAGATCATTACTACCTACCCAAGCTATGAGGATGAGCTCAAGATTGTGGACAAGTATTCGTTCCATTCTGAACCTCCAAGTTTGCCCATCCTCATCAACAAGAAAACGCTGTTTGCGCTCCAAACCCTTGTCCGGCAAGTGCCTATTGCAACTGATCTCAAGCATAGGATTGTAAAGATCGTAACAGAGACAAGAAAAAGAGAAGGGATGATGGAGTACGGGGCCTCTCCAAGAGCCTCCATAGGCCTTGTTTTGGCATGCAAAGCACGAGCCCTGATGGAAGGAAGAAATTACGTCTCCTCCAAGGATATTGAAACCATGGCGTACCCCGTCTTGCGGCATAGGATTATCCTCAACTTTGAGGCAGTGAGGAAAGGCATTAAGCCAGAGGATGCTATCCGAGATGTCCTCGCAAAAGTGAAATAAGGGAGGGAACTGCACAAAAATGGCTATTGATACAGCATTCCTCCAAACGCTCGATACGTTCAGCCTGATTGTAAACAAAAGGGTAACGTCCAATTACGTTGGAGAGAGAAAGTCCTTGTTCTTCGGCAGAGGATTGACTTTCAAAGACCATAGGATTTATGTTCCCGGGGACGATATCCGGCTGGTGGACTGGAAGGTGTACGCAAGAACAGACGATTTGTACATCAAGCGATTTGAGGAGGAAAGGAATCTTTCCGTGCACATTCTCGTGGACGATTCTGCAAGCATGAACTTTGGCAGTCCGGCAACAAAATATGAATATGCATCCATGTTGGGCATTGGCTTTGCCTACCTTGCATTAAAGTCTAATGAAAAGTTCCAGTTTGCCACGTTTGCAGACAGGCTGGATTTATTTACCCCCAGGAGAGGGATGCACCAACTGGCTTCCATGGTGCAGCATTTGAATACTGCAAAGCCAAGAGGGGTCACGAAGTTCTCTGAGACGGTTGCCCAGTATCGAAAGCTCGTCAATTCAAGATCCTTCATTACCATCATGTCAGATTTCCTCTTCCCCATCGAGGATATTGAGAAAGGGTTATACCTGATTGCGGATGGGCATGACATGAAGGTAGTACAAGTGCTGGACAGAGTGGAGCGGGACATGGCCCTGCAGGGAGATTTGCGGCTAAAGGATTCTGAGAGCAGTTCCATGCTGAGAACCTTCATCAGCCAGAGATTGCGGAGCAATTACCAGAATATGCTCGAGGAGCATATTGCAAAAGTCCAGAAGCTCTGTAACCAATTGGGAATAGAATTCTACTCTATCACAACAGATACTCCACTCTTTGATGCTTTCTTTGAGATGCTGAAGGAGTGACCAGGGAAGAGCAGGAGGGTAGCTTTTGAGCATTAGAGTAGCTTTTTCTCCCTTAATTCCTGCTCCTTTGCCTTCCGTCTATAAGACCCATACTTGTCCTCTGGAGAATACTTCGGAGGCTTTGGATTGACCGCATTTCCCCCGCAAGAGCAGGTTTCTTTCATCGTATACCTGCCGCACTGCTGGCATTGGAAGATGTGCCTCATTTTGTCTCCACCCGCACGAAACTCCCTTCTCCTTGTGCTTCGGAGATCTTCTCCACAGCAGCATGGGTTAGTTTCCGCATCTTCTCCTCAGCAGTCTTGTAATCTCCGGCCTTGAGATCAAGGCGGTACTTTCCTCCGCCAAGATAGAAAATGGTAATGCCGTGCTGCTCGAGCCCTATCAGAATGGATTTAATAGTCTCGATGCCGTTGGGAGCATAGCTGCTCAAGCTGAGGTTGCCTTCGATAAACACCTCTACCGGCCTAATTCTCTGCTTAATAACCTCAGTCAATTTTGCAGCCAGGCTTTTCTCCAAGCCGAGCTTTTCCAAATCCGCCTCGCCTTTCGCCACATCCTCGAAGCAGAGATACAGGTAGGGGTATTCCTTGCATACAGCGGCGATAATGACTTGATAAAGCTCCTCGAAGGGCTTCTTGAGCTCCTTGGCAATCCCCTCCACAATCTTCTCTGCTTTTTGCTCCTGCTTGAGCTCATCTACTTTCTGCCTTCGCTGGGTTTCCGTCACTCTGCGCAAGGAGAGGTCAACATGGCCTCGCTCTTGGTTGACGCGCAAGACCTTGCATACCACCATCTTCCCTTCCTTCACGTATTCTCGGATATTCCGGATTCTTCCCGGAGCAACTTCCGAGATATGGATCATACCGCCCTTTCCATACTCGGGCATCTGGACAAAGACAGAATGGTGCTGAACAGAAGTCACATGGCACAGCACGAGTTCCCCTTCCTCTGGAAATCCGGTTTTCTTGTAGAGCATAGTTAAGAAATTCTCCTCACTCTAACACTTCTAGGATTCTCGCCTTGATTCTAGATTTTCCTCCTGTGGGTTCTGCGAGGACTTTATTGCAGACAAGGCAGGAAATAATGGTAGAGGCTTTCCCAAAGAGAATCTGCTCGTTCTTGCATT
>JACOVN010000023.1 GCA_016177315.1 Candidatus Woesearchaeota archaeon | reverse complement strand
TTTATAAAGCTTTCGTTTTTATACTACTCTAAAGTAGAAAAATTAGTAAATTTTATATACTTCCTTTCCTTCCCTGCCCTTATGATCAAGTGCAAGCGTTGCGGCACAGGGATTAGGACCTACAACAGGCTGAGAAAGTGGTGTGTGGACTGCAGGAAAGAGCTGGTGAATGAAAGGGCCAGGACGAGAAGGAATGGTCACGAACACTAACCACTTTTTGCATTCCTGGGAAGCCTGTCGTAGAGAAACTGCAGCACCATATTGGCTCTTCCAGGGTACACGATAACAGGCTTCCCCCTTGTCTTTTCTATCCACCATCTGTCTGGATGCCTCGTTGCACCAGTGGTCATGAGAATAAGATCGTATTCATTAGGATTGCTTTTTTGCACCTCATCATGCTTGACAACTTCCACATAGCTGAATACCCTTTCCAGATTTGTCTCATACGCTTCTGCAGCCCTGTCAATGCCAACGATGACAAGAACGGATTTGCTTCCGTAATGCTGCTTGAGCGTCGGTTCAAGCTTGTAATGCTGCACATCTGCTTCCAATTGGGAAACTCTGGCTTCCAATTCCTTACTGTGTTTCTGCTTTTCATCAATGATGCTGGACAGTTGCTGGTTTCTACCCTTGGCGCCCTCGTAACCTTGCCGCAGCATATCCACTTTTCTCTCTAATTTTCCTCTCTCCTCCCTCACTTTTTGCAGCTCCCTCTCAAGCTCTTCATATCTGCTCTGTAATTCCCTATATTTTTCATCTGGATCAAATTTTGGTTCTCGCTTCTCCAGCTCGCGGATTTGGTCTTGTAATGCTGCAACACGCTGCTGGAGTGCAACGGTTTCTTCTTGTGCAGCTCGATGATTCTCCTCCTGTATGTTTACCCGTTTCTCTAAGCCTGCAATCCTTTCCTTATACGCAGTTTCCTGTTCTGCAAATAGGGATGTTTGATAACCAAGCAGGCGAAAGGTTCTCTCGAATAATGGCCCAAGCAATTCCCCCTTTGGCTGGAAATGTGCACCAGCATCCAATTGTTCATGGCTAAGAATTCTATTGCCTCGATGGATGATTGTAGTAATCTTTTCCAGCAGTTGCTCTTCTCTCTCAGTATGCTCCTCTACGGCTTGCCCAGAAAAGGGAAAAGAATCAAAGACGGCCTGTGCGTCGCGCTGAACAAAGTGGAGAGAGAGGAAATGAATTCTGGGGTCGAGATGCCCGAGGAGGTACAATGCGAAGGCGGATTCTTTCCTCTGCTCTGTGACGGCTTCCCGGAAGGCTGGAGAATCGCACAATGCTTTCAGCTCTTCGAAAGAGCAATTGTTATACTCTCCAAAAGTATATTCGCTGACGCGGTAATAGAATGATTTCAATGCTTCGTAGAGAATAACAGAGACCTGTTCTGGTACTATTTCCCAGGGTTGCTTGGGGCGCGTTTTCTGATCCTCTGCTGAGCGTTCGTGTCCAAAACTGACTAACGGCTTTGCGATGAGAAGGTCAAGGAATATTTGGAGCAGAAGCTTGTTCATCGGGTTGCCCCCCTCATAAAATTTGAATTTTCGAAACCGTGCCAAGCGTGTTTCATCGTCCCTGCCAGGGTATTTTTGGATATACCGATCGTGCACTGAGCGATGGTGGCTTCGCAGGTATTTCCGATACGCATTGTACGGCTTTCTTTTGCAGGCAGCATCCAGAATTCTGCTCAGCTGCCCTTCCGAAAATACCCCCAGATACGCCCCAGTCACATCGAATTCATTCAGGAAAAGTCCTATGCTCTCTAAGTTAAGTACACTCTCGAGTGATGAAATTTTAGCAAGCATACGGTGGGAGTAATGTGGATATATTTAAGCTTTTTTTCTTTCCCGTAGAAAATCTATAGCCCCGAGCGGACTTTCGCCAGCCTTTTCGATTTTGCGGAGCAAAAAGGCTGTTTCGAACCGCTGTCAACAGGGCCAGAGCCTGTTATCCTTAGTCTTCTCCAAAGGAGAAATTGACCGCTAGACGACGGGGCTATTTGAAGATGTGAACGTTCTTATTCGATTTAAATGTTTTTCGTTGTGAAAACCAATTTTTGCAACATAGTTCTTAACCTCCTCCTGTCGTGATATAAACAGTTGATTATATTTTCTCATTAAAGTTGGATGATAATCAAAAAGTATCAATGCATCGTAGACTTCCTTCAAGAGTCTTGGAATGTAACTTTTAAATGCGATTCTTAAAAGATTTTTATCTCTTTTCGACATTCGATATATTGAACCATCAGTATCGAATAATCCCCTAATGCACGCACGGAGATATGTCTTTTCTTTCAATATCCACTCTGGAATTCCTTGATTATTTTTCACCTTATTCCCCGAGTTTAGCCCAATAAAATTGAGGAATTGTATCAATCTAAGTCCATCTGCGATAATATAATGGCAGTGTGCATTTTTTGCTCTATACTCTCTTACCTTTATGGAAAATAAGTTTTCAATAAGCGGTCTAACAAAATATTTTAAATACACGATATCATTTCGTGAATCGCCTGCTATTTTAATATGATAAACCCCTATCTTTTTATTTTTGCGTAAAGAATATATGCTTCCATCTCCCAACAGGATACCGCAGAGTTCAGCCAACCGCTCACTCTTCTGTGGGAAATCAATGTCCTTCATATTTCCCTTTGTATTTTTTCCACCTTTACAT
>JACOVN010000022.1 GCA_016177315.1 Candidatus Woesearchaeota archaeon | reverse complement strand
GTACAATGACAGAAATACTTACCTTGTTATTAGTTTTGCTTGCCGGCATAGCAGCAGGCTTTTTTGATTCTACGCTTGGTGCTGGAGGCCTCATCTCCATTCCCTCTCTAGTCTTTCTTGGCCTTCCGCCACAAGTTGCAATAGCAACGGATAGATTCGGAACCCTTGGACAAACACTTCCTGCTTTTCTTAAATTTTGGAAAGCAAAGAAGATCGTTTGGAGATATGTGCCTGTCCTTGCCATCATTAGCTTGCTTGGCTCTTTCATCGGCGCAAATATTTTGTTGAACATCGATCCAAAAATCCTCCAGAAAGTCGTTGGTGTTCTTCTGCTCATTCTTTTGCCGCTCCTCTTCTTAAAACAGAATAAAGGCATTCAAAGAGCCAAAATGAGTAAATCCAAGATTGCTTTCGGCTTATCGATATATTTTCTCATCATGGTATTTGGAGGATTTTTTGGCCAGGGGACAGGACCGTTGATATTTTACACGCTCACGTATTTCCTTGGGTTTACCATGCTGGAAGTGCTTGGAACTGGTATCATACCTTGGTTTGTGCTCTCTGTATCTTCCCTTATAATATTTGCATTCAACGGGATTGTTGATTATAAAAATGGAATTATCTTGCTTCTTGGCATGGCCATTGGTGGCTATATCGGTGCACATGTCGCATTAAAAAAGGGAGAGTTATGGGTAAAGCAGCTATTCATTTTGTTTGTAGCTATTTCAGCCGTGAAATTGCTCTTTTTTTAGTATCGGGAAATGCGCAAACCGCGTTCACGCACTGGGAGATGCAACGCTTCACTTCTTCAAACTTTCCCTTATAGCTTTCTCAGAAATAATCGCACTATTGCCAGTCGGATCCTCAATAATTATTTTTTGTTTTTCCTGCCCCAATTTGATTTTCATGATTTTCTTTAATAAATTCTTTGCTTTCTTCTTCGCCTCTTCGTCTTCTTCCATTTCTTTGACTACTTCAACTTCATGCTGCACTCTGTTTAAGATTCCTTCAATATTCGTCACATACCCTTGGGCTGCAGGGCCAGGAGTAATAGTGCTAATGTGGGGCAACTTCACGGTTGCTTCAGAGCTCTTCACCACTCTGACTTTCATGTCTTCCTCAGAGGAAATTTCAAAGGTGTATTTGCAAGGCTCTTTCTGCTCTGCTGCCTCGACATCTGCCTTGTGGAACTTGCAATTATTGCAGACCATCGAGAAGATATAAAGCTTACCAAAGTAAGGCACTTCTATTTCTTTCTCTGTTAACGTCAAGTTGTTGGTGTGGCACATCGGGCAGGGCTGACCTGTCATTGTTTCTGGCTCTGCTGCTTCTGATGAGTCTGGCATAGAACAAGTCTTGCGGAATAGCATTTATAAAGATTTTGGAACATTTATCCTTGAGTAGTTAAAATGGAAATCTTTATAAACATTCATGCATTACTCTCTACTATGGGAGATGCAGATACATTGCTGTTGGTAGATTTTAAACAAATGGAATTAAATGATCATGCACAATTTGTAACTGCCCATTACAGATTGCTGTATAACCCATCCGAAAGATCTGCTATAGATATTCACCGTCTATCCCTTGTACCAGATAACTTGGTAAACCGTATCGAAGAAATACTTCATGGAACAGCAGAAGAGCCACCAAGAAAATTTGGATGCACAGAATTATCTGGAGATCGGTACGTGCCAGTCCTATCAGCCATGCGACAGTTGAGGGATATAAAAACGTCCAGCGATGCGGCGGTACATGCAGCAGTAACATCTTTGCACGATACTCTCCTTATATCCGGCTTACTTCCAAGGCCTGTTGAAGAAGGGAAAAGAAAAGCAATAGCAATTGATCCGTCCTCTTTAGGTGGGGCAACAAGGCAACGGTTAGAAACGTTAGTAGATGGTACAAATAATATTCATATGAAGGCTGATTTCTTTGCAAAAATAGGAAATAAAGAAAACGTACGGCGGTATGCTGTGGCATGGCTTTGTCAAGAATTGCAAGAAAGCGATATTCCTGCTTCATTAGATATGGTACTGCAACAAGCAAGAGAATGGGGTGTAGAAGATGCAATCCAAGAACCTCTTACGCAGAGAGCACAACAAATATATGAAGATAAGAAGGGAAAAAATCCTCATTTAGCTCTGCATCTAGCTAGAAAATATAAGCTCCCTATACCTTCTGCAGAAATGGCCGCGCGGCAAGAGGAAATAGTATATGATGAAATGACGGCAAATTGGGACCATGGTGCTTTTGAAGATAGATCTTTTATTGATATGATTCAGGAAACTGCCGATGGATTACCTGCTGAGCGAGTTCGAGAGCTTGCAACAAAAGCATATAAAAAATTAATAGGGTGGGAAAAATTTGCAGACCCAGGGAGATATTTACGTGCTGGGCAGTTAGCCAAAGCCTATGATTTAGGAAGGGATAAAATCCTCAAGGCCGGTGAGCGAGTCATTCAGGCAGTGGAAGGAAATAGGGGGTATGGATATAGCCATGTGGAGGAAGCTTTCGCAGAGCTGAATCTGCCAGAGGAAATGGTCCATCCTGTAATGGTAAGATTATTTGAACAGACGATGGTGAATGGAAACGATACAAAAGCCCATGAAATTGTTCAAAGACATCATCTCTCCGATGCAGAGATTGATACTGCAGCGAACATGGTGTACGGACTTGCTATGCAATCAGGCTGGTTTGAAAAAGCCTTACGATTGAGAGAGCACTATCCTGCTGTTATCCAAGATCAAAGAGCGTCAATAGAAGATTTACGAACGATGGTTGGCATATTGCACTATAAACCGCAAACTGCTTCTCAAGAGAAATCCTAATCCTAAAACTCATCCTCTCGGATTTCCGTTGCATGGCTCGGTCCTGGTGCAGCACGTGTCTTCTGTTCCCGGTAAATCTCTGCAAAGGAAGGCGTAACACAAACCCAATCCTCTCCAAAGCCCGCAATATCCCCTTCTAATGCATCGCAGGTCTTCTTGATCTTGCTTACCGCCCTTTTCAATTCCACCAAATCCCTGTCCTTCAAGGGCTTAATGTTTACCAAAGCGATAGTATAACCGTCCCGCAAAGAGTCCAAAACTGGCTTGACATCCGCAAAGTCATCCAGCACAAAAGAACGGACAGTTACCTTGCCCTGTGCCTGATCACCTTCAGAAGAAATCTCCACATATCCCTCTTCAGTATCCTCTGGAACGGAATATTCCTCTTCCTGAGAACCCCTCATTTTCTCCTTAATCTTCATGAAAAAGGATTTCATACAGCCCATCCTCCCTTTTTGCTACTTTGCTATAATACTTGGAGCACCACTATATAAATTTTTCGTAGGCGAAGGCTCTCAAAATTCAAAAGAAATCCGACCACCCCCAGTCAAAGACTGGATGGAATAGTTGGATTCAACAATAACTTTATAAACTTGCTGCTGCTGTTCCTAATTAAGAGTGATTCGGGAGCGAGGGGATGCCTATCGATAAGGACTATGCCAAAATCAGTTTCATTGTCTTCTTCCTGATCATCGTAGTCCTCTCCCTGGTCATCGTCTGGCCATTTGTTACCATCATCCTCGCAGGCTTTGTCATTTCCTACATTTTCTTTCCCATCTATAACAAAATGCGGCAGTATGTCAAGAGCGAAACCCTTGCAGCCATCCTGATTTCCATTCTTGTGGTTGCGATTTTCACCCTGCCAGTCATGCTTACGATTAATGCCTTGTACAAGGACATGGCGAAAGTACTCATCATTTCCAAGCAGAAGCTCTCTACAACATTCTTTGCAACAGAGTGCATGGAAGACACCGTAGCTTGTGATGTCACCAATTACATCAACAGCGTCATTGAAGATCCCAAGGTGAAGGATGCCATCTATGCTTCCCTCTCAAAATTTACGTTTTCCTTCATGAACTCTTTGCCTGGGCTCATCGCTTCCATTCCGAAGCTGATTTTGAACTTGTTCATTCTCATCTTTGTGATGTTCTACTTCTTCAAGGACGGACGAAAAATTGAGAAAGAGATTAGAGAATTACTGCCTTTCAAGCAGAGCTTCATCGATAAACTGGTTAAGAGGACGAAGGATATTCTGCACGCAACAGTCTATGGAGCCATCATTGTTGCTATCGTGCAAGGTATTTTGGGGACGATTGGATTTATTATCTTCCATTCGACAGAGAGCCCATATCTCTGGGGAGCGTTGCTCGCATTCGCTGCATTGATCCCGATTGTTGGCTCTGCATTGGTGTGGCTGCCCATTGGAGTCATTCAGATTATTACTGGCATTGCAATGAATGAGACGGTAGTCATCTGGAAAGGTGTTGGCTTGTTACTCTATGGAACCTTCCTTATTTCCACGATTGACAACCTCATCAAGCCAAAGATCATTGGCAGAAGATCCGATTTGCATCCAGTCTTAGTGCTGCTCGGCATTCTGGGAGGGTTGATGGTGCTGGGCTTCATCGGCATTATTATAGGCCCCTTAATTTTGGCTTTGCTCATGTCCTTCATTGAAGTGTATAAGGAAGTGAAGCACGAAATCATCGCGTGAAGGAGAAAAAGAGGGATGGCGTATCAAACCCTAGTGCATAGTACCTTATTTTTACTCGCCTGCATTATCTTAGTACTGAGCGGCGGGTTGGTAGTCCGATGCTTGATAAAAATTGCAAGCTTTCTCAGGTTGAGTGAGTTTGTCGTTGGCTCCATTATCATGGCTTCTGCAACCACGCTGCCAGAGCTGTTCGTCGGTATTGAGGCATCGTTGCAGCGGAATACTGCGCTGGCCCTGGGCAATGTTATCGGTTCCAATATTGTTGACTTAACCTTAATCATGGGCATGGGCATTCTATTGGCAAGGAATATCCATATTACCAGCAAGAAAACACTGCAGGATGGCTTTGTCATGGTTCTCATTGCAACCCTTCCCATGATCCTCATGTTACTTGGCAGGCAAATTTCCCAGCTAGACGGAATGCTGCTGTTGCTCGTATTTGCCTTCTACCAATGGCACCTATTCCGGCAAGGAAGGAGATTCACGAAGCAAATGGAAAACCATATAGAGCGATGGCACGTCGTTGTCTCTGTGTTGCTCTTCCTCGCAAGCGTTACGCTGCTCTTCTTTTCTGCAAGATATGTAGTGCGGTACGCTACGTATCTTTCCCTTGACTTGCAATTGCCCCCCATTCTCATTGGTCTTTTCCTGATTGCAGTTGGCACGTCCTTGCCAGAGCTTGTTTTTGTCTCTCGGGCATCCCTCCAACGGCATCCGGAGATGGGATTGGGAGATGTTATGGGAGCTGTGGTTGCCAACTCTACGGCAGTGCTGGGCGTTTCTGCCTTGATCTACCCCTTATCTTCCGATTTCCTGCTGTTCATCTCTTCTGGTGTGTACATGATTTTAACCTGCTTCCTGTTCTTCACGTTCATGGAATCTGGCCATAGACTGGATTGGCGAGAAGGCATATCCTTAATTATGCTCTATGCGTTCTTCATCATTGTAGAATTCTATGTGAAAGGCTTTGTCGCCTAGCGAAGAATTTTCATTAACTATATAAATTCCATATATTCACTGTCCCGTATGGTTCTCGAGCAGGCAAAGCAAACAGTGAAGAGGCTCTTGCAGCAGTTGGAACAGGCCTCTAACCAGAAATTGCAGAAAAAGCCTTCTCTAGAAAAGACTTTCTATGATTTCCAGGCAGGGAAGGCAAGCTACTACCATAGCACTATCGAAATAGGCTTGAGGGATGTGAAGCAGCAGCTCTGGAGCCTGTGCAGGCATTACGAAGGCAACGAGGCGGTATTGGGAAAGCTCATTCCGTTGCTTGCAGAGCTAGGACAGAAAGATCATCAAAAAGTGCAAAAGCAATTACAAGAGATTCTTCCTTTGCTGGACAAACTGGAGATACGACAGCAGAAAGGCGCAGAGGCAGTGAAATTTACTATTCCGTATTATATCCCGGAGGAGATCAAGGCAGATATTGTTGCAGACATCAAGGAATTAGAAAGGTGCTATGCGGCAAAATGCTACAGGAGCTGCATCGTTCTTTGTGGCAGGGTTTTGGAAACAGCCTTGCATCGGAAGTATTTTGAAGCAACAAACATTGATGCCTTAGAAAAGACTCCAGGCATCGGTCTAGGGAATCTCATTGCAAAAATGAAAGAGCAGCATATTTCCCTGGATCCTGCCATCACGCACCAGATTCACCTGATCAATCAAGTCAGGATTTTCTCTGTGCATAAGAAGCAGGAAGCTTTTTATCCAAGCAAGGAGCAGACGCAGGCGATTATTCTGTATACACTGGATGTGTTAGGGAGGATATTCTTGGAAAGAAAACAATATAATTCATAAAACTCTGAAACCAGTTTCACGCAAACTTTTTAAAGGGTTTCAATACGCTATCCTGTATTAGGGGGTGATACCATGAAAAGAGCAATAACCTATGGAATTATTCTTGCACTATTGTTTATAGTGGCTTGTGCTCAGGTTCCACAACAACCTGCAGCTCCAGCAGGACCAACAGAAGGGTATGCCGTCCATATCGCAGCAACGAAGCATGCAGGAACACAACCAGAATTGTTTGTGCACCATTACTGCAAAGGTCTCCCTTCTGGAGTCTTGCAGTGCCAATTGTATGACAGCGATAAGCCAGAGGCAAGGCTGATTGGAGCAGAGATCATTGTTCCTACTCCTGTTTGGGCGAAGTTCGATGCAGAAGAAAAGAAAAATTGGCATGGACATACTGAAGAATTAACGAGGGTAGAGCTGCAGACCTTTGGCATGACGGATGCCGAGGTAGAGGCATTGAAGGAAACGCTTGGCAAGACGCATGGAAAAGTGATTATTTTCTGGGATCCGAAGAGGGAATATCCAGACACGGCACCGACAGTAAGTATTATTTAAAATTTTCATTTAACATTTTATTATATTTTCCAAAAGACTTAAAAAGGATGGTATCTTAGTAAAGAATATGATACTTTCAGGCAGAATCAAATACCAAGAAGTATATGGCACATTAAGCAGCATTGAATGGAAGCGTGGTAAAGAAATAGTCGATGAAATTGCAAAGCAGAGAGGTGTAGACCGCAGACAGCTCATCCTTACATCTGTTTATCCCCATTTGCGTGAGCTGGTAAGGGAAAGGTTTGCAGAAGAACGAGAATGTAGGAGATTGACGGAAGAGGAACGTGCTGCGAGAGGAGGGAGAGGTGCACACGAATACCGTTTAACAGAATATGGTTTGCGAAAAAGAATTGAATTTCATCAACGAGAATCTGCTGAGGGTATAGAAGGAATATTGGTACCTGCATAAAGCACCAAAAAGAAAAACTATTTATGTTCCTGCTTTCTTACGGCTTTCTATGCATATCAAAGAGGGCCAATGGGTAATTTTGATGGTGAATGTAGTCCTGTTGCTTGCCTTTACTTCTTTTTACTTCTCTAAGGAAAATTATGAGTTCCTCATCTATGTTGGAGTGATTTTGTTTTTCATTCTCCTCATTGGCCTGACGAACACGAGAGTGCAATATTCCAACGGCGTGCTGTGGGGACTTACGCTGTGGGGATTCCTCCACATGGCTGGAGGAAGCTTCATAGTGCAGGGGAAAAGATTATATGAGTTCATCCTTATTCCGCTCTCAGAAACTTATCAGATATTGAAATTTGACCAGTTTGTGCATATTGTGGGCTTTTGCGTTGCAACGCTCGTCATGTATGAATTGCTCCATTCTGCTCTGCATACCAACCACCGAACCAGAGGCGCGCTTGCTGTTGTGGTGGCCATGGCTGGATTGGGTGTTGGCGCTTTCAATGAGATTATTGAGTTTCTCATCACGGTTGTTGTTCCGCAGACTGGTGTTGGAGGGTATGTGAATACGTCCCTGGATTTGGTGGCAGATCTTGTTGGAGCCTTGATTGCGTTGGGGATTATTTGGTGGAGGGAGAGAGGGTAATCCTTTAGGTTGTGCGTTGACTGTTATTGATTTTTATTATCTACACCAAATGCATGATGCAGCCAGCACCATCCAAAGAAGCTCTCGATGAGAGCAATCCAGGCCACGATGAATACTAGCCAATTGGCCCATAGATTGGGAAACTGTGGAGCTAAAGGGCTGAGCCACAGTGCGCCCAACACAAACCGAAAAACCCTATCCAATTTGCCTAAATTTTGCTTTACCATTGTTTTCGCCTCCGTTGGTTTTTCATACGCTTGGCTTATACCTCCTCATCAACAATGCATTTCCAACTACAGAAACAGAACTAAATGCCATTGCTGCCCCTGCAATAATGGGGCTCAACAGCCATCCAGTAAAAGGATACAAAATTCCAGCAGCAACCGGAATGCCCACAATGTTGTAGATGAAAGCCCAGAAAAGATTTTGCTTGATTTTCCTCATTCCATACTTGCTTAATTCAATAGCCTTCACTACATCCCGCAGATCGCTCTTCACCAACACAATATCTCCAGCTTCAATGGCAATGTCAGTTCCAGAGCCTATCGCAATGCCAATGTCTGCCTGCGTTAACGCAGGAGCATCGTTGATGCCGTCCCCCACCATCGCAACCTTCTTTCCTTCTTCCTGTAATTTCTTTATTTCATGGACTTTTTCCTGCGGCAAAATTTCTGCCAAAACTCTTTCAATGCCGACCTGCTTGGCTATGGCTTTGCCAGTTCTCTCATTATCTCCGGTTAGCATAATCACCTCTTTCCCCATCTTCTGGAGCGCTGCGACAGCTTCCCCGGAATGTTCCTTCAGCGTATCTGCGACTGCAATCAATCCTTCTATCTTTTTCCTAACCGCAAGAATCATGACGGTCTTGCCTTCATGCTCCCATGCCTGGATTTTGTTCTCAAACTCATGAATAGGAATTTTTTTGTCCTGCAGTAAAGCCCTGTTTCCAACGGAAAGAGTCTTATTCCTGAATATGGCCTCAATGCCTTTTCCAGTGATGGATTGGAACTTCTCTGGATCGTGAATCGTTAAACCTTTTTCCTTTCCAGCCTGCAGAATGGCTTCTGCCAGAGGATGCTCTGACCTTTTTTCCGCAATTGCAGCCAGATGCAGTATTTCCTCTGCTTTCATCCTGCCAAGAGAGAGAATGTTCGTTACCTCTGGCTTTCCCTTAGTTATTGTCCCAGTTTTATCTAATACAACAGCATCAATATCCCGGGCTTTCTGCAATGCCTCTGCAGATTTAATCAAGATGCCTTGCTCTGCTCCGATACCTGTTCCAACCATCACTGCTGTTGGCGTTGCTAAGCCAACGGCACAGGGACAGGCAATAATCAAGACTGCAATGAGCGCTGTCAGGGAAAAGAGCAGGCCATAGCCGAGGAAGTACCATACCAAGAAAGCGACAATGCTAATCAACACCACAGCAGGAACAAAGTATGCTGAGATAGTGTCTGCCAATTTCTGGATAGGGGCTTTGCTGCCTTGGGCTTCTTCTACTAACCTGACAATTTGTGCGAGAACAGTGTCTTTTCCAACCTTTGTAGCTTTAAAGATAAAGCTGCCGGTTTTATTAATCGTTGCTCCAATGACTGCATCGCCTTTCTTTTTCTCTACAGGAATGCTTTCCCCAGTCACCATGCTCTCGTCCACGCTGGAATGCCCATCTACAATAATACCATCCACAGGGATTTTCTCTCCAGGCTTGACAATAATTTTGTCTCCAACAACAACCTCCTCGATAGGGATTTGCATTTCTCTTTTGTTTCTTATAACGGTGGCGGTTTTTGCCTGCAAACCCAAGAGCTTCTTAATAGCTGCAGAAGTCTTGCCCTTGGTAATAGCTTCTAAGTATTTCCCCAGCAGAATGAAGAAAATCAATAAGCCAGCAACCTCAAAGTAAAGGTCATGCTTGCTATATCCTTCACTTGTCCAGATCATGAAGGAAACGAAGATGCTCCAGAGATAGGCTGTTCCTGTGCCTAAGGCAACCAGGGTATCCATGTTGGGTGTTAATGTCTTTACCACAGATTTTGTTCCTGAGATGAAAAAATTGATGCCGGCAATCATGATGGGGGTTGCAAAGAGGAATTGCAATAATGCTATCTGCTTGTCCGGCAAAGGAAAGGAAGGCAACCCCACTAAGGGAGCCATAACAGAATAGAGTAAGGGGATGCTGAAAATGCCTGCAATCCATGTTTTTATTTTATATCTCTTAATTTCTTTTTCCCGCAATTCTTTTTCTTTATCCACCGTTTCTCCAATGGTTGCGCCATAGCCGCTGGCCTTCACCGCCTTAACAAAATCTTCTGCCTTTGCGACAGCAGCATCGAACTGTATTTCTGTCCTCTGTGTTGCGAGATTAACCTTTACAGACTGTAAGCCGGGTACGGATTTGATGGCCTTTTCCACAATGCCAACGCAATGTTGGCTCTCCATGCCGGAGATATTCAGGGTAATACGGTTACTTTTTTCTTCCTCTATAATTCTGTAGCCTACTTCCTCGACAGCCTTCTTAATATCTACATTCTTCAATTTGCCTGGCTCAAATTCTAATTTTGCAGTTTCTGTCGCATAGCTAACTTCTGCCTTTGCGACACCAGGAAGCTTTCGCAATGCTTTACCAATGGTCTGCTCGCAGCTTGCACAATGCATGCCAACAATCTTGACTGTTTTCTTCGTTACGCCTGCTGCTCTGGCTTCTTGTTGAGGTGGCTTTCTGCTTTTTCCAAGAAACGCATCTTGGCAATTTTTGCTGCAGAAATAGTATTT
>JACOVN010000014.1 GCA_016177315.1 Candidatus Woesearchaeota archaeon | reverse complement strand
AGCATGAAAAGAAGGAAATGGCAGAACCTGCAGAATTGAAAACCACACAGGCAGAAGCGTCAGAGGAAACGCCAATCGTAACAGAGAGTGCAGAAACAGAACCAACTTCATCCAGTTCTCTTGCAGAAGCGATTGAAAAGGAAGCGAGAGAGGAAATGGAAGAGGAGCAGCAAGAAACTGCAGAGAAAACTGAGCAACAGCACGGAAGGAAACTGTCAGAGGAATTAGAGGAATTTGCAGAAAGCGAAGAGGAGCCTGGAGAAAAAGAAGAAGAAAATGCTGAAGAGGAAACTCCAGAAACATCAGAGCAGGAAGAGGAGAAGGGGGAATGATGTTCTTACTCCAGTGCCCGAAGTGCAGAAATAGAATGAAGTATCAGAGCATGACGAATGTGCTTGCAGGGAAAAGAAAAGTATGTGTGTATTGTGGTTTTTCTATGGGCATAAAAGACGCAATCCTGCAGAAAATTCCGAAGTGAAATTCTCCTATACCTGCCTTATACGCCTTATAAACTCATTTTAACGCCACAACCTTTATAAACAATCCCTCCTCTTTTTTCTTGGATTTTTGAGGATACAATGCCAGAGGAAAGCAATTCTGAAACGCCTGGGCAGCCTGCTTCTAAGGTGATCCAGAAGGTCATTGAGGAGGAGATGCAGAAGAATTATCTAGGCTATGCTATGTCGGTTATTGTTGGCAGGGCTTTGCCGGATGTGCGGGATGGATTAAAGCCAGTGCATAGGAGAGTTCTGTATTCCATGTGGGAGAATGGCATGCTGCATAACCGGCCCTTCAAGAAATCTGCTAGGATTGTGGGAGAAGTGCTTGGGAAATATCATCCTCATGGCGACATGGCAGTCTACGATGCCTTAGTCAGGATGGCTCAGGATTTCTCCATGCGCTATCCCTTAATCGATGGCCAGGGAAATTTCGGCAGCGTTGATGGAGATAATCCAGCTGCAATGCGGTATACAGAATGTCATTTAGCAAAGATCGCGGAAGAATTATTGGTTGATATAGAAAAAGAAACAGTAGATTTCATGCCCAACTTCGACGGGAGCTTGCAAGAGCCAATGGTTCTGCCTGGAAAATTGCCCAATCTCCTGATTAATGGGAGTGCTGGCATTGCTGTCGGTATGGCAACCAACATTCCTCCTCATAATATTCTTGAAGTTATTAATGCAACGATTGCGTTAATCCAGAATCCTGCAATAACTGTCGAGGAATTGCTGCAATTCGTCCAAGGTCCAGATTTCCCCACTGCAGGCATCATCCAGGGAAGACAAGGCATTCTGGATGCTTACAAAACAGGCCGAGGGAAAATTATCAATGTGGCCAAGGCAACTGTCGAGGAATACAAAGGCAGGCAGAGAATCCTGGTTACAGAAATTCCCTACATGGTCAATAAATCTCAACTCATTGAGGAGATTGCTGCTTTAGTGAGAGAGAAGAAAATTCCTGGCATCCATGACCTTAGGGATGAATCCAACAGGGAAGGAATGAGGATTGTTATCGAACTAAAGAAAGATACAGATCCCAATGTTGTCTTGAATCAGCTCTATACCTTCACGAGAATGCGAAATACCTTTGGCATTATCATGCTCGCGCTGGTCGAAAATGAGCCAAAAGTTCTGAATCTCAAGGGCATGGTAGAACAGCATGTGCTCCACAGGAGAATTGTTGTGAGAAGAAGAACAGCATTTGATTTGAAAAAGGCAGAGGAGCGAGACCACATTCTACAGGGATTGCTCATTGCTCTTGCCGATATAGATGCAGTGGTGCAGAAAATCAAGCAGAGCAAGGATGTTGCTGCAGCTCAGCAGATGCTTATCGCTGATTATGCCTTGACAGAAATACAGGCAAAGGCCATTTTAGAAATGAAATTACAGAGGCTGGCAAGCTTAGAGCAGCAGAAAATCCGGGACGAGCATCAGGAGTTAATAAAACTCATTGCTATGCTGAAGGGGATTCTTGCTTCAGAGGAGAAAATCCTGGCTATTATTGTGCAAGAATTGGAGGAACTGAAGCAGAAGTATGGGGATGAAAGGAGAACACGTATTGAAGAAGCTGCTGGCACATTGCAGCAGGAAGATTTGATTGCAGAGCAGGATATGGCAGTCACGATAACCCATGCAGGCTACATCAAGCGATTGCCGGTAGATACCTATCGGGCCCAGCAGCGAGGAGGGAAAGGAATTATTGCAACAGGAACAAGAGAAGAGGATTTTGTGGAGCATATCTTCGTTGCCTCGACGCATAGCTCTGTTTTGTTCTTTACGGACAAGGGAAAGATCCACTGGCTGAAAGTCTATGAAATCCCAGAAGCCTCTCGGCAGTCCAAGGGCAAGGCCGTTGCCAATTTAATGAAGCTCGATGCTGGAGAAAAGATCATGGCCTATGTTCCAGTCAAGCAGTTTGACGATCAACACTATCTTATCCTAGCAACGAAGAAGGGCATTATTAAAAAAACAAATTTAACAGAATATTCCAATCCAAGAAAAACTGGCATCATTGCCATTACCTTAGATGAAGGAGACACTGTTGTCAATGCTCTCTTGACCGATGGAAAACAGCAGCTCATCCTGGCAACGAAGAATGGTATGGCAGCCAGGTTCCATGAGGAAGATGCCCGATCTATTGGCAGAACCTCGAGAGGAGTGAGAGGTGTTACTCTAAGGGAAGGAGACGAGATCGTGGATATGGTTATTGCGGATGAGACAAAAACATTACTCACAGTTACAGAACATGGCTATGGAAAGAGAAGCAGCATTGCAGAATATCGATTAATCAGTAGAGGAGGCATCGGAGTCATCAATATCCAATGTACGGATAGGAATGGGAAGGTTGTAGCTGTGAATACTGTTTCGGATGATGATGAGGTTATGTTAATTTCTCAGAAAGGCATTGCTATTAGAATGCCAGTGCAGGGCATTTCCGTGATTGGCAGAAATACGCAAGGTGTAAGGCTGATGAAGATAGAAGATGGAGATAAGGTTATGGATATGGCGAAGGTGGTAGAAGGGTAAACCTATTCTACTTATTCAGAACAATATCTCCGCAGGATTCTTGGAATCCACGTTCCTTCTTGCTTCTCTGGGAACATGAGACTGCTCTGCGCGGCTCTTCTAATACCGTCTCGAGTCGTACTGGATTGTTCCCAATTTCATACTGCTGTAGACATGCTTCTATCCCCTCCACCGTTAGATCGCCAGTGGTGGTAATTGCTTCTGCAAAGCAGTCATGCAAGCTATCCGGATTGTATAAACTAGTATGCGTTCTCCTTCCAGTCTCAATAACTGACATCACAGAACCCATAGTATGAGCTACACAACGATCAGCCTGCTCCAGAGAAAAATATGTTCTGCTATCTGGTTTAGCTGCTGCTACACTGCTGAGACATTCGATCATATCAATCCATCTTATTGGTCGTTCATCGCCATTTGGATTGAATTTTGGTGCGAACTGTAGATATGTTATGCCATCTCTCGTTGTTGTGCAAGCACCATAACCCAAAACTTTCCCTTTGTCTATAATAAAATATTGTGGTAATGGGTCCAAGGCTGGGCGAAAGTCAAATACTTCGTCTGTAGCTGATGCGGCATCTTCTCGCTCTTGATTGGCAACACTATTCGTATTATCCCCGGCATACATACGCAAAGGAAGCCGAACAAAATTCCAGTTTGGATATTGCGCTTGAACCTTTTCTATATGGACATCCAGAGAGCCACATTGAATGTGGGGACTAGGATTTTCTGGTGCAACAGAAACCAATGCGTTTCCCTTCTTGGCTGGCTCAAGCATCTCCAGATATTCAGCTCTTGTGTATGGTCTTGTTTCTGCTATTCCATTCCATACCGATGCAATAAGTGCGCCCCCCAGCGCAAGTGTATAGGTAATTCTTTTGAGCATGGTCATTCCTCTTAACGGATTATTATTCCTCCAACTTCCTTGCAACCATCCTCATCCAAACAAGAATAGCTATGGCTACCCCCTCCGAAAACATAGCAGCAGGCTCCTGCAGGACAATACGTTATTCCACACGGCACTTGTGCAGGATCTGGCTCTTTGCAGTCCTGGGAACAATTCGATGGAGTTTCTCCTATCTCACATTTGCCATTGCCGCATTCTGCTTGTGGCTCCCAATTTGGGTCACAATCATAGGGGCAATTTTGCGCTGTTTCAACACCTAAATCGCAAATTCCATTTCCACATCCTTTGCAGTCCTTGGGGCATGTATAAGGGGTCTCCCATGGTGCATCGCATGCGTTATTTCCACAATCCTCCATTCTTGGTCCACCACAATCTGCATAGCAAAGAGTAGCATCTTCTATGCCTTCACATCTTCCATCCCCACATGTTGGCTTAGGACAGTCTTTTGAGCAAGTATAAGGAGTTTCTTCTTCCTCACAAATATTATTTCCGCACACTCCACAATCTTTCGGGCATTCTGAAGCCTTCTCTCCTCTTCTTATTTCGCATTTGCCGTCTCCGCATTCGTAGCCTCCACAATCTTCAGGGCAGTTCTCTTCATTCTCACCAGAATAACGACTGCACCAGCCATCCTTCACACATTCGTTTCTCGGGTCACCATCTCCTTTTCTTCCACCATCATAAATTCCATCCTCAGCATCCTCCCAGCCAGGAGGTCCAATAGGATTGCCGATGGGATAATAATCTCCACCAAGTCCTGCCCCGATTACGATAACTGTTTCTGAATATGGTATTCGTGTCACTACCGCACTTCCAGTAGGTGCATTAAGAATCGGTGTCACAATAACAACAAGAAGGATAAGGGCTAAAAAGACTATGCTGTTCTTCGTCCGGATCAAAGCCTTTTTGGATAGTGGCATTGAATAGTAACCTCAAAACCCATGGAACAGATCACACCCTTTTTAAGGAACTATCCCTACCCCCTTTTACTACCTATTGTGGTGGATAAGCCTTTAAACTATATAAACCTTTCCCAGTGTAATTATTCCCTAATTTGGGACTACAAGGCTAAAGGGGCATTTCCAACAGCTGTTTAATAAAAAGCATAGTTTTAAATAATCCCTTACCATCCTGATTTTACGCCATTATTGCGCAAACGGGTCCTCTTCGAGCAGAAATGGAGACATTTCAGCCATGAAGGAGAGACACTCTTGCGTAATACAGCCCGACACGAGAGTTACTCAATGGAGCTCACGCCGAAGGCAAGCAATGAGCTTGAGCGTGCGTGCATCGGGCAACAAACTTTTATTCATGCTTAAAACATCGAAATAGGACAAGCACAACCTCATTATCACTATTCCATCATTATTTTCGATTTGATGATGTGAGAGAAAGCTTGTTCTATTTTACTATATGCTAAACAAAAGCGGGGGAAGCTTCATGTTCATTCCAATCCTACTGTGGCGCCAGGATAGCTGGCAGCATAGAAGCTTCTTCTTGCATCCGGAGGGATTACCATGGGAAAGATCAGTCCAGTTTCAGCAAAGTACATCATTCATGCTCATATCGAGATTGAAGGGGTTGTCGATAGACCAGATGTCATCGGAGCCATTTTTGGCCAAACAGAGGGTTTGTTAGGAGCAGACCTTGAATTGCGAGAACTGCAGCGTTCTGGTAGAATTGGGAGAATTGAGGTTAATGTCGACACCAGGGGAGGAAAGACCCAGGGTGCTATCATTATCCCTTCTAGCTTAGATAAGGCTGAAACTTCTATTGTTGCAGCGGCTATGGAAATCATCCAAAGAATAGGCCCTTGTAATGCAAAACTGAAGGTAGAGAAAATCGAGGATGTTCGGGTTTCAAAAAGAAGTTTTGTGATTGAAAGAGCGAAGGAATTGCTCAGGACCATGATGGACCAAGTTATGCCAGATTCCCAGGAACTGGCAGATGAAGTTGCCTATTCTGTTCGGGTGATGGAAATCCGGGAGTATGGGAAGGATAGATTGCCGGCAGGCCCCGCTGTCGACGAATCCGAGGATGTCATTGTGGTGGAGGGGAGAGCAGATGTTCTCAATTTGCTGAAACATGGCTTCAAGAATGTCATTGCATTGAATGGCACTTCTGTTCCGCAAACGATCATTGATTTGAGCCATAAGAAAGAAATGACTGTTTTTGTGGACGGGGACAGAGGAGGAGACCTCATTATCAAGGAACTGATGGAAGTGGCTGAGATTGACTTCGTGTCCAAAGCGCCTGCAGGTAAGGAAGTAGAGGAAATCACCAAGAAAGAGATTCACAAGGCTTTGCGAGGCAGAGTGGTAGTAGAACAGGTTAAGCTGGATACGAACGGAAGGCCACGACAGGAACCCAGGCAGCAATTCCGGCAGGATTTCCAGAGGAAGATGGTGATACGGCCGATGCAGTCTCAGGCGCAAGCGCAGCAGGCTGTTCCAGCAAGAAAAGTAAAAATGAATGAGGAAGAAAGAGCCAAGTTTCGATCTATTTTGGAAGATTTGATTGGCACAAGAGCTGCTTTTGTCTTTGATGCCAAGATGAACATCCTTGGCAAGGTTCCCATTTCCGAATTAGCTACAACCATGAAGAGCCTCAATGCAGGCGTTTACGCCATTATCCTGGATGGTGCCGTGGATCGCGATATCGTCGGGCTGGCAGAAAAAGCCAAAGTGCAGTATCTCATCGGCATGGAGGATGCAGCAAAAATGCCTTCCCGGGTGAATGTGCTGACGGTGGATGATTTGTAACATGAGCTACACAGTATTACTTTACTCAGGTTTATCTCCTTCGGAAGTAAAAGCCCATATACACCAAGAGGGATTTAGGCAAGAGCAAGGCTTTCTTGGATATCACACAAAACCAGGTACAAAAACTCCGCATGTACGTGTAAATGAGTTAAGGATACTCCCGCCCTTTCTGCAGGAGAGAGGGGATATCCAGTCTATGGTAGAAGTCGGAGATTTCGAATCTACGAGGAATCGGATAAGGTCTCAGTATGCAACTGCATTAAGAGCTTTTAGACAAACGCTTAAAGTGATTGGCGTAACAGATGGTTCTGGGCAAGAGGTGGATTTAGAAGAGGTGCTTGCAGTATCACTACAACATAGATGAAATCCATTTATTTTGGATGGTATAGTCTTGAAGGGGCCCTTTCAGAAGGTGTGGTTGGTTTCTGCTTTCTACCAGTTCCTCCAGTAGCAGAAAGAGCTTTCTGTACTCTTTCCACTGCTGTTTCTAAATTCTCTCCACCATCAGGTTTCTGACTTTTATTCTCCTGTGGCTTTGAGCCAAAAGCTCGATAAAGTTCAGGAACATCATAAGGAACGCCCATTTTTCTATCTCTTTTCGAAAATCTATAAAAAGCTTTTGGTTCCTCTCGAAAGCAGGTTAACTACTCTTTTCATTGTCCAGGCTTTCGTGCCATCTAGTTCTAATGGTTCATGCCCTTTTTCTCTTGCCTCTTCCAAACAAACATCCATTATTTCACATTCCAGATTTTCCTCGATCTTCTCTTTATGGTATCCCCTTTTCTTTAACCTTCTCTTTAATTCCTTCAAATTGCATTTTGTGACAATGCAAAGATCCACATATCTTGCAGGCAAATGGTGGCTAAGGTGAGAATCTATGACAAGATTTTTCCTTTCCTTTCTTGCCTTTTT
>JACOVN010000013.1 GCA_016177315.1 Candidatus Woesearchaeota archaeon | reverse complement strand
GAAGCATGGATAGAGGAGAAGGCTTTGAAGTCAAGGATCTAAGCTTGGCAGATCAGGGTAGGAAGAACATTGCCTGGGCTGAAAGCCAGATGGCGGCTTTGCTCAAGGTGAGAGCTAGATTTGAGAAGGAAAAGCCCTTGAAAGGCCTTAGAATTGGCATGGCCCTGCACGTAACCAAGGAAACCGCTGCATTAGTCCATACCCTGGTAGCAGGAGGAGCCAGTGTTGCGATTACTGGCTGCAATCCCCTCTCCACTCAGGATGATGTTGCAGCAGCGTTAGCTGAGGAAGGAAAGGAAAATGGAAACGCTCAAGTGTGGGCTTACAAGGGAGAGAGCAAGGAAGACTATTACCGCTACCTAACCAAGGTCATCAAGACAAAGCCGCACATCACCATTGACGATGGGTGTGACTTAGTTTCTGAGATTCACAAAAACCACTCACCATTAATCCCAACCATCATTGGAGGTTGTGAAGAAACGACAACAGGAGTTATACGACTGAAAGCTATGGAAAAAGACAAAGCCTTGAAATATCCAATGGTTGCAGTCAATGATGCTAATACAAAACACCTTATGGATAATATCAAGGGAACAGGACAATCCACCATTGACGGGATTTTACGAGCCACAAACATACTCTTCGCTGGAAAGAATTTTGTAGTATGTGGTTATGGGGAATGTGGAAAGGGCGTAGCAAAGAGAGCTCAAGGTATGGATGCGAATGTTATCGTTACAGAAGTGGATCCATTCAGGGCTTTACAGGCAGTCATGGATGGATATCGTGTGATGCCAATAAAGGAAGCACTGAAGATTGGGGATATTTTTGTAACAGTAACTGGAAATAAAAATGTCATTGATATCGAGCATATGAAGCTCATGAAGAATGGTGCTATTTTGGCAAATGCCGGACACTTTGATGCGGAAATTAACATTAATGGATTAAAGAAAGTTGCGAAGCATCAAAAAAAGATAAGACCATTAATGGATGAATTTACTTTAGAGAATGAGAAAAAAATTTATATTTTAGGGGAAGCTCGCCTTATCAATCTTGTTGCCGGCGAGGGGCATCCATCTGCAATAATGGCTATGTCTTTCATTAATCAGGCTTTTGCTTGCGAATATTTAGTACAAAATAAAGGGACGCTCCGACCAAAAGTTTATGTTTTACCGCAGGAGAAAGATGTGGAAGTTGCAAAATTACAATTAGAAGCAATGGGAATTGAATTTGATATTCTAACGCCAGAACAGAAAAAATATCTGGAGAGCTGGGAGGAAGGAACCTAATCAGCATTCCTGAATATCTGCTGCCTTCACGATCACTTCTCCATTCACGCAGTCCATGACCGCTCCCAATTCATTCTTGACCTTTGGCATGAAGGAAATTTCCTGCATTTCCCCCGTCACCTGAGTAAAGGTGTTGGTATTCCAATTCATCGAGCCTTCTGTCATGAAGATGACGCTGAAGAAATTCATTCTTTTTCCTTTGTATAAATGCGTTATATACTCAATATTCCCTTTCTTATCTTGAGGCTGGATCTTATACACCCCATCCCGCATTTCACAAATAGTCAGGGTAAAATCCACATCACAGGCACTCTTGCAGTCAGCAGGGCAGGTATAATTATTCTCTGTTGCAGCCTGCTTTTCATCGATTTCTATATTGCAGAACTCGGTTCTGGCGCCGCACATGAATACCTTGCTTTTGACAGGCGAGTTTTGTTATGGTGGAAAATTCTTATCTACCATCTCTATCGCAGGCTCCAACGCTGGGACAAGTAGTGTATCAATAAAATACTGGAGATCGGTTGGATCATAGTTTTCAGGTAAGGGTTTTTTGAGCATCTCCATAACAGTATACTCTCCAATGGGCCCCGACTTCACTTGAACGTCTCCTGTGCAGAAGCGTTGCGCATAAGGAAGTGCCGGCAAATCCTTCTTGCACAGATTGCTCATTTTTTGCAAAGGATTTGTTATTCTTTCGAGAAGAGATAATCCTTCGTGAAAGAAACTCCTTCGTAAATCGATCAGACTCGCTTCATGCGGATCTTGAACTGTACCGGCAGCATACTCTAGAAGATAGTTTGAGGAATCCGGCATACTATTGGTTCTCTCGAGAGTTTCTCTGGCCATCCAGAAGGTATAGGCTACGTCAAGCATATCATAGTAAAAGAACTGTCGCGCGAAGCGATTAAAGGTAACGGAGAGTGCCTCTGTGGTCGTTTCGTCATCCGGCGTTATGTGCCACGTATTCCATTTCCATTGTGCGTCGTCATACTTCGTCAGTCCAATATCCACCATGACTTCCGGTATAATCTCCGGATTCAAGCCTAACCCCCTCCTATCGTTATATGCCTGAACCAATTTTTCTAAATCTCCCACCCTCAATTCTGGGGGCGCGACTGCGTTTTCTTCTACCAATGCTGATTGGGGAGAAGGTTTTGGCTGATAGGGAACTTTCATAAGTTGCAATGCTTGGAAAAGCGATGCTCCTGCTTTTTCAAAGAAAAATCCATACCCAGGGCCTCTTTTCGCCTCGCGAATATGTTCCAATGCTTCAAAGAGACGGCTTTGAATGGCTCTGTTCTGGTCCGAATAATAGGCAATCTTTTCTTGTATGGCTTTCGTATCCGGAGCACCTGCATCTGAGGTAAGCCTAGCAACATAATCTCGTGCTGCATCAAATTCGTCCATCATCTTCCTGAACGTCCTCAATGGTGTTTCGCTCTTCTCTATCACTTCTTTGAATGGTGGTGTTCCAGGAAAAATGGGATACGAGAGCCTAATCTCGATCAATTTCTCAAACTCAGCGCTATTGGGTAGAATATCAAAATTAATTTTT
>JACOVN010000029.1 GCA_016177315.1 Candidatus Woesearchaeota archaeon | reverse complement strand
TGTGCCTGCCTCCTTGATAACGATGGTGTAGAAGAGGGAACCTGCTTCATAGAGAATGCTGTCTGTCAGGCTGAGAATGTTACGATAACCGGAACAGGCAATACAACACTGGTGAATGTAACTTTGAACGTAAGCAAGATGATAGTACAGTCTGGCGGCCATCTTACGATTAAGAACTCCAAATCCACAACCATCCATAATGATGACTTCCTCTGCGCAGGAAACTGCCTCTGGGAGAATTCCAAGCATGTTATGAACGGCAAGTTCAACGGAGATGTTGGCATTGAAGTGCAGGGCGGAGCCACGATGCGAATTACCAACAGCGAGATTACGAATGGAGATGCGGACACTGGGGGAGATCCCAATGCACAATACTGGTTCATCGTGCGGGCTGGAACTGCCTTTGAAGTAATGGATTCCATTATCCGACATACTGGATGGAAATGGGAAACGGACAAGAGGGGATTGACTGTTTACACCATGTTTGCCAAGATTATGCGAAATACCTTTACAGACAACTTTGTTGCTCTGGATGCTTTTGGCGGCAGGCTTGAGTTCCTCGACAATACTATCCACCAGCGTGGCGATTTACATTCCTTAGACCCCTCTCCAGCAGCCAGAGTGAGCGTCGCACTTCCGCTCTCCTTGGACAGCAGCATCCAAAGAAATACTTTCCTCCATGAGGATGTCGGCTATCCTGTCTCAGCACTTGGGCTGGGTAGAGCACTAGGAACTTTCATCATAGATAATACTATCACCAATTTCTGCGGAGCTGGCATTGCTTACTTCTCTGATTACACCGATGCTTGGATTGTCAATAACACGGTCAGCAATATACCACAGAGCGGTTGCATAGGCACTCCTAACGCCTTCCTCATTGGTCCGGCCCTTGAAGCCCCGGGATACAGTGTCGATGCACTGATCTCTGGCAATGAGATTACCACTGCTGGTCAGGGACTCTTGCTGAGAAATGGAAGCCACATTAACGTGCTGCAAAACACTATTGTTATTGATGAGCGGACAAACGAAGGCATTGCAATAACAGACGTTGTTCAATCCACCTTAGCAAAGAACATTATCAAAGGGACCACCGTAGCGGTCTCCCTGCTCCGCGCCCACAATAATGCCCTCTTCCAGAACCATTTCCTCTCCAAACTGGGAGGTGTTTTCACGCTCAGAGAAGACGTTTTCCCCTCCCTCAATAATACCTACTGCGTTCTTGTTGAAGATGGAACCCTGGCAGGGAATTTCTACAATGAAAGCATACCGCCGGAATATATGGGTAGGAATGATTGTGGACCCTCTAATATTCAGGAGGACATTGATGGCAGAGAGCTTTCCGAAACCTACCTTGTGCAATGGAAGGAGCAATCGATTATCCCTGCAACAATAGTAACGTATGATCTCTTTGCTCTGAATTTGGGTACTGGCGAAGAGCGGCAGCTTACCACAACAACGAATCTGGACCACTCCTGGAATACCAAACTCTACGAAAACGGCCAATACATCCTGAGAATGGTTCCCTGGATTACTTGGCTTGGAAATAGGTACAATGCCACCAACAACAGAACAGAACGCTTTACCATCAACAACATTCTGCCTCCTGGGCAATGCGAGAATGCTTTGGATGATGATAACGACAAACTGCAAGATTACCCCTTCGACCCCGGCTGCGGAAGTCAAGATGACCCAGACGAAGCAGACCCGGCAATTCCGCCGCAATGCTACGATGAAATCGACAATGATGGTGATGGCTGGATTGACTATCCCTTTGATCCTGGATGCGAGGCAACGGGAGATAATGACGAATTCAATGACCAGAACAATCCAACCTGCTCGAATATGCAGGATGATGATGGCGATGGCTTAGCAGACTTCCCCTTCGATCCTGGGTGTGAATCTCCATCCGATACAACAGAGGATGATCCTGCTGTTGCTCCGGCATGTCATGATAATCAGGACAATGACAACGACGGCTGGATTGATTTCCCCTTCGACCCAGGCTGTGTAGAAGCCGCTGATAATGACGAATCCAACGATCAGAATGATCCTGCATGCTCTGACACGATCGATAATGACAACGATGGCCTTATTGACTTCCCGTGGGATCCTGGATGTGTGAGCATGCTGGACAATACAGAAGAGGACCCAGCAGTCCTGCCAGCTTGCGCTGATGATGCAGATAATGATAATGATGGAAAGATAGATTTCCCCAATGATCCTGGCTGTTTGTTTGCAGCAGACCCCAGTGAGGGAGATCCCGGTGTGCTGCCGGAATGCGGTGATGCAAGAGACAATGATCAGGATCGGGATGTTGATTATCCAGAAGACTGTGGATGCCATGCTGCTTCTGATGGCACTGAAGCTTCAGCGTGTCCTGCTGTCTTGACCTGTGGAAATGGTATTATGGAAGGAAGAGAGCAATGCGACGATGGCAACTTGAACAACTTGGATGGGTGTTCCTCTCTCTGCCAGATTGAGAATTATTGTGGCAACGACGTCATTGAAAGGCCAAATGACAATGGCTTCATGGAGCAGTGCGATACCAACCAACAAGATCTCTTCACGTGCCAGAATCTTGGCGTCATCCTTGGACAAGAGTGTGCAGATCGCTGTACTGACGATGCATGCAATGCCCAATGCTTGGCAAGCTTAACCATCACAGGAGCGACTTGTGGAGATGGAGTGTTGGATAGCTGTGAATTGTGTGATGGCAGCGAGATCCAACCAAGCTTAACTTGTGAGGACTTCGGACATCCAGGCTGTCAGATTGCCTTAACAGCCTGCACAGCAACCTGCACTCCAGATTTAGGTCCATGTATTGCCTGTCCTTCCTTCTGTGATAATACTATGACCGAGGTTGGTGAGGGATGTGATGGCGCAGCATTGAATAATTGGAATTGCAATACCTTCGGCTTTGACGGAGGAAATTTGGCCTGCGGAAGTACCTGCCAGTTCAATAAAACAAGCTGCTATGTCTGCGGAGATGGACAATGCAATGCTGCTGGAGGAGAAAACAATGCCAACTGTGCTGTGGATTGCCCGCCAGTAGAGCAATGCGTGGATAACGATGCCGATGGCTTCCGAGCAGGCAATTGTCCATTGAACGAGACAACGGACTGCGACGATAATAATAACCTCATTAAGCCCACAGAGCCAGAGGTTTGTGACGGTGCAGACAATAACTGCAATAACGAAGTGGATGAAGGCGGTGTATGTGATACTGGCGGAGGTGGCAGTGGAGGAGGGGGCGGAGGAGGCGGTGGAGGTGGCGGACGGAATCGCTGTGCGAGAATCCCTGCACCAGAGGACTGCTTCAAACAGCCAGAGCCGGTAGAGTTTGATGAATCCATTGGCGGCTACAAAACCTATAAGGTTGTCCTGCTGGATGTATACGGTAACAGTGCAAAGATGGTGGATGACACCGGCTTTACGGTATTGCCTGAGGTGACCGTGGAGCAGGACAGCACGGTGAACTTGAAGTTCAGTGCACAGAATAAAGGGTTCTATGACTTGACCAATGTGCATCCTGTTATGGATATGCCTGTTGCTGCTCAGCTGGTTTCTGTCACTCCGGCAAGCGTTCCCTTGCTGCCTGCTGTGCAGCGAGCAGACTTCCAGGCAGTCTTGAAAGTAAAGGATACTCCCTTTGACTTGCTGCTTTCTGTTCGAGCAACAGAGACAGAAGACTTTGAGCAATTGCGGTTCAAGGTTGTCCCGATTATGGCCCTTGCTCCTCTCTATGAATTTGCCAGGTTCAGCTTCACCATGCCATTCTGGCTCATCACGCTGCTGGCAATCCCGCTCCTGCTGCTGCTCGGCATCATGGTATTTGAAACCTTTGTCCATGAGATTCCGATGGCCAATGGTGAAATGGTTAGGAAACTGTCTAGGCATAATCTGCTGAACCGCTACAAGGAAGTGTATGTCTTGGAAGATGCCTACGAGAAGTACAGCAAACTCTTCCCCAATCTCAAGAAATTGAGATACAGGCCAGCATGGAATGTGATTCGGAATGACATTACTTCGAAGTATGCCATTGAGGACAGCACCGCGCAGGTTATTGCTGTCGCAACCAAGAAATTCAAGCCGGTCGTGCTGACTGAGGAGGAGATTCCGAAAGGTTTGCAGGAGGAATATAAGAAAATCCGATTCCTTGATCCCATCAAGACTATGTTAGTGACTGCGTATATCAGCGATTACTATCTCAAGGAGCTGGTGCAGTACATTGAGCAGGAGCGGGTGAAGAACCTCGGCGATGCGCGCATTAAGGAAAACCTTAGAAAGGCTGGCTGGAAAGAGGAATGGATCGAGAAGGGCTTTGCACGGGCAACAGAGGTTGAAAAGAAGCCCAACCATGTCCTGTTCAAGTACATCGAAAAGGAAAGAGCAAAGGGATTTATGGATGACCAAATCAAGAGAAAGCTGCTCGACATTGGCTGGAGCCAGGTCATAGCGGAGGACGGCTTTGCATACACGAATAAGCGGGAAGAGGAGGCATGCAAGTCATTGGTGGAATACATCCGGAGCATGAAAATAAGAGGAGTCTCTGACGACGCCTTGAAGAAGGAGCTGAAGAAGGACGGTTGGAGCGATTACCACGTCAAGAAGTACATGGCAGTGGCAAGCCAGCCGGTGAAGGAAGAAGCGAAAGGATTAGCTGGACAACCCGAGATGACCATGCCCTCTGCTCCTGCTCTCGAAGAGTTCAAACTGGCTGCGCCAGAATCAATGAAGAAACAGAAAACCATTGGCAAGACAGGAAAGGGAAAGGCCAAGCAGGCGAAGCAGAAGAATGCCGCAAAGAAAACTTCTAAGAAAGTGGGAAAGAAGCGAAGATGAGGGGAAAGGTGAGGGAAGCAAATGATTGATGCCTCTGATTACAGCAAATACCTGTTGCCGAATGAAAAAGTTGAGCTTGCTGCCCATCTCGGGCCGTTTCAATTCTTTCTCCCCTACACCATTCTTGCTACGAATCTAAGGCTGTTGATCATCAAGAGCTTCCCCAAGAATCTGATAGAATTGGAATACAAGGATGTGGAAGTGGTAGAGTACTACACCAATGTTTCCTGGCTGAAGCTTATTTATTCTGTATTCCTCTTTGTCGTTGCCTATCTGTTTCTCATCAACCGGGATGCTATTTTGGAGAAATTTGCCTTATTTTTGCCTCCTGCTGAGCCCATCATCTATGCAGGGAATTTCTTTGGGTTGACCGCAGGCTCTTTCCTCATTGTTGCTATTTTCCTGGTTGCAGGATTGTATTTCTTCGGCCTTTTTATCCGATCCCTGTTCGGCAGATTCAGGATTTTGATCTACGAGCAGGCTCCCTTGGAAATCATGACTTCCTTGTCTGGAGAACTGCAGGCATTGATGCGGCACATTGAGGGGAAGAAGCGAGGGGCGGGGAGATAATACACTACTCTAATAAAAGTTAAATACAGGAAAATTTAAATATTGGCACCTCCTTATTGCGGAGATGAGCCTTTGGAAGAAATATAGAGAGGCGCTATGGTTTATTTTGTTATTCCTCTTCTTTTTGCCAACTTCACATCCCCAAAGATTCGGACCTCAACTTCCTTCTGGTGGCACATTAGGGGACATTGAAGGTCCACAATTTCCTGATGACCTTTCTCGAGAATGCCTTTGCCCACATCGGTATGCGCCTTTTTGTACAACAGGAAACCATACATTTACCAATGAATGCTTTGCACAGTGCGCAAAGGAAGAAGTTTGGGTTACTTGCAGTTGTCAAGAGGTTTCTGATGGAACATGCCCTAGGAGTTTCAAAATTGAAAACTTGCCTGATAAATTAGAGTTGCAGGAGAAATTAGGAGATGTTATAGCTATTGTTACCGAAAATGAATTACAAACATTACAAAGTGGTAGAGTAGTGACGGAAGAAGGAGTTACCGACTATCAACAGCGTTTATTATTAAAGAATGTGCTTCGCGATATACCTGGTGGTCGTGTTATTTATGATTTAAATGAGATGGATATATTGGACTTTTACCTCTTTCTTAAGAAGTTAGATGATATATACGAATATGAAATAACCTTTTTACCAGGTCTTAAAAGCAAAATTATCGATAATAAACTTCCAGATATTCATGGGAAGAATATTACCCTTCTGGGAAAAAATTACATATTTACCGACTCGGATATCAATCCGGCATTTAATACACTGGAACTTGAATTGACCAATGCGGGGGGCGATAGTATCACGTTCTTTGACACCAGCTATCAAGATATAGAATTTACTAGTCCGGTACTCTATAATGGCAAATCTCTCCAAG
>JACOVN010000157.1 GCA_016177315.1 Candidatus Woesearchaeota archaeon | reverse complement strand
CCTGTTCCTTATTTTTTTCCTGCTGTTCTTCTGCCATTTCAGAACAACTCCTTCATCAGCTGAATCAAAAATCCTATGATGCCGATAAGCGCCATGCCGAGGCCAGACACTTTCACAATAGTCTTGAACTCAAACATGCTTGGTTTTCGCGTAACTTTCAGTACTCGAATGCACTCCTGCCAATAGCTCCTGATTTTTCCCGGGGTAGAAATGGTCTCTTCCATGGTAAAACCCGTTTAACGGTCTAGGGAAGGGGTGGTTTATAAAGATTTCGGACAAAAGCTTATTCTAATCCACAAACTCTATCCCTAACTCGTTCTCAATCTCTCTTTTCCTTTTATCAGAAATTCTCCTGTTTGGGCCAAAGATTTGGGAAGATTTTACTCCTGTCACAATGAGCATTGCCCGGATGGTGCTGGCCATATCTTCAGCAATCTGTGCACCCCAGATAATCTTGGCATCCTCGCTCAATTTGTTCGAAACCGCTTCTACAATTCTCCTGGCCTCATCTAACGTCATGTCTGGTCCTCCCACCACGTTGATCAAAGCCCCATTTGCACCGGTAATATCCACATCCAGCAATGGGTTGCTCAAGGCTTTCTCCACCGCTTCCTCTGCCCTGTTTTCCGTATCGCTCTCTCCCACACCAATTAACGCAACGCCCCCATTACCCATGACCGTTCTGATATCTGCAAAGTCCAAGTTCACTAATCCTGCTTTGGTGACTAACTCTGCAATTCCTTTTACCGCATTGGTTAGAATCTCATCCGCAACCTTGAAGGCGGTATGCAAGGGCAAATCTGGAGCTAATTCCAGCAATTTGTCATTTGGAATCACAATCAAGGTATCCACAATCTGCTCCAATTTCTCTAGGCCAATGACCGCATTCTCATACCTTCTTTGCCCTTCCATGGCAAAGGGCATAGTTACCACTGCTACTGTTAATGCTCCCACTTTCTTTGCTATCTCGGCAATGACCGGAGCAGAGCCAGTTCCCGTGCCTCCTCCTAAACCACAGGTGATGAAGACCATATCACTTCCACGCACTGCATCCTTCAAATCCTGCTCATTCTCCTTGGCAGCCTCCTCTCCCAGCTTTGGAACAGAACCAGCACCCAATCCTTTGGTCAATTCCCTGCCAATCAATACTTTCTTATCAGCAGTTGTATACAGAAGATCCTGAGCATCGGTATTCACAGCAATGGTTTCTGCACCCTTAATGCCAATTTCCGACATTCTGTTGATCGTATTGTTGCCTCCACCACCAGTCCCTACCACTTTAATAGACGCCCTTTGTCGGGCAAGAATTGCCTCCAGTTCTTCATCCACGGTTGCGTATTTTCTTTCCTGGATAACTGGTTCCCTGATGACTGCGCTTTCTCGCAGCTCTACACCATCCACCACATTCCCACCTCAATCCCGTGAGAAGTAATCCTCTTGCTGAGAATTACCTCTTTTCCGGTAGTATTATTCGGGAGCTAGTATTTAAATGTTGTTGAATTTACTGTTTGCCTTTTGCTTCTTTTTTCTGCTGCATTTCTACTGCAGTAAAGCTAGGAATGAGCTTCTGGATGCTCTCCTTCAGCCGCTCTGCTGTCTCTTTCTGCACTGCTTCGTTCGTTTTGACAGTAACACTATTCTCCTTAACCTCTATCTCAGCATCTTCCTGCAAAACTAAGTGGGCTAATGCTTTCACTTTTTCCTTCTTGTCAGTCACCTTTCTGTTCAGTTTTACTTCATACTCCAGCACCTGTCCAGCTAACGGATGATTGAAATCCACCAAGGTTCTGCCTCCAGAGACATTCTTTATCATGCCAAAGATGCCATCAATGTTCACCTGCAATCCAGGCATCGGCTGAATGCCTTGCTTGAGGAATTTCTGCGTTGCAATGAGCTGAATCAATTTCGTGTTTTTCCTGCCAAACCCTTCCTCAGGATTCACCGTGACCGTATGCTTCTTTCCAATCTCTTTCCCGAGCAATGCTCTATCCAACCCTTTCAAGAGATGACCCTCCCCTAGACAGATCGTAACGGGTTTGTAGGTGGCTTTTTCATTATGGATGCCGGCATCTTTGGCAGTTTTCTCGTCTGTGGTATCAAAGACCTGCTTTGTTTCCTTGACTCTGGCTGTGTATTCCAATTCCACAAAGTCTTCTTTCTGCACGGTTTCTGCCATAGCGCAGAGGCAAAAGGGAGGTTATTTAAATGTTATGTTCTCTTTCCCGCAGCTTAGAAGTCTTATAGATTTCTGGCTGGTGTGGTTTGATTCTTACTACCCGCACCTGCAAGCCCCGTTGCTTCAGCCCTTCCTCCAGATTTTCTGTGAAATATTTCTGGTCATATCCAAGACAAAGAATATCTGGTTTATGTTCTTCAATAATTTTCCATTTATCTCCTTCCTGGCCCAGCACTGCGTTGTCTACAAAGGGCAATGCTTGCACTTGCTGTAATCGTTTTTTCTGATTCTGTAAGGGTTTTCTCCCTTTCACATTCACTGTTGTTGAGTCTCTTGCTACAATGGCAATAAGGTAATCTCCACATCCCCTGCATTTTTTCAGATAGTATTTGTGCCCTTCATGCAATAAATCAAAGGTGCCAAAGGCCATGACTTTGTTCATAGCATTGCAAAAAGAGAGAGGGTATAAATGCTTTGTGGCTATTTTTTTGCTACGTTATCCCAAAGGTATTTGAAATATCTCTTATAGTTTTCTGCCAGCTCTTTGCTCTCGATGACAAAAGCAAAGAAATCCTCTCCCAAGAGAAAATTGACTACCTTGTTTCCATAGATGCCCATAACTGTTGGGTTACCGCTGAATGCCTTAGGCAGAAATTTGCAGTACTCTAAATCATACGGTACTATTTCTTTTCTCAGTTCTGCTCGTAAAATGTTGTACATTTTTATTTTTAATTTTATCCTTCTCTTGTTCCAGTTTAGGAAAAAGTACGGAAACTTTTTTGGGATGTATCTTCCAGACCCTATCCAATAGACAGCTTTATGATTCAGCATATCCTCCCAGACCGCCTT
>JACOVN010000155.1 GCA_016177315.1 Candidatus Woesearchaeota archaeon | reverse complement strand
TGTTCGAGCAGGAAAGAAAATAGAACAGGCATAACTTTTTAAATCCTCTCTTTTCCAGTCGGCAACATGATCAAAGCAGTGATCTTCGACAGCGACGGAACCATTGTCGATTCTGAGCCTGTTTCCTTCTTAAGCGCAAAGAAATCCTTCCAGGAGCTCTATGGCATTACTATTACCCGGAAAGACATGCTGCCCTTGATTGGGACTGGAATCAGCAATGTGATGCAGGCGTTGGCAAGGAAGCACAACCACAGAATCAATCTGCACAAAATCCTGAAGCAGAGCAAGAAGAATTACCTGCTGTTGGTGAGGGGGAGAATACGAATATTCCCTGGGTTTCTATCTCTATTCAGGGCATTAAGGAGGGCAGGACTGAAAACTGCCCTTGCCACCTCTGGGCATAAGGAAAAGCTTTATGCGAACATGAAAGCGGTTCAATGGAATCTAAGAAACTTTGATGTCGTGCTGCATGGGGATATGGTAAAAAGGAACAAGCCGAACCCGGAGATTTACATCAGAGCAAGAAAAAAGCTAGAAGCAAAGCCATCGGAATGCGTTGTTATCGAGGATTCCCTAGCAGGCATCATTGCAGCAAAACGAGCTGGTGCAAGAGTCATTGCCGTAACCAACTCCTTTCCGAGGAAAAAATTAAAAAGGGCAGGAGCAGATCTTATTGTGGGGGGCTTTCGTGAGATAACGCTCGCTGCCATTCAGAGGTTGGGAAGATGATATCAAAAGAGGATATTCAAAAGCAAATCCGCTTTGCTTTGGAGAAAACAGACCTTCCCTTGGGAGAACGATACCAGGGCAAAGTCAGGGACGTGTACCGGCAGCAGGAGAGGATGATCATTATTACCACAGACAGAATTTCTGCCTTTGACCATGTTTTAGGAACTATTCCATTCAAGGGACAGGTATTGAATCAGATGGCAGCTTTCTGGTTTGATAAAACAAAGCATATCGTTCGCAATCATGTGCTCGATAACCCTGACCCTAATGTTATGGTGGTAGAGGAATGCAAGGCCATCCCCATTGAGATGGTCGTGAGAGGCTACATAACCGGAAGCCTGTGGAGAGAGTATGCTGCTGGCAAAAGACAGCTTTATGGGATTACCTTCAAGGAAGGATTGAAGAAAGATCAGAAATTCAAGCAATCTATTCTGACGCCTACAACAAAAGAGCAATACGGAAAGCACGATAAACCGGTTTCGAGAGAGGAAATACTCAGGGAGAAAATAGTGGAAAAGCATCTTTATGAGGACATGGAAGATGCTGCATTGCACCTTTTTGAGAAAGGAACAGAAATTGCAGCAAAGCATGGCCTGATTTTAGTAGATACAAAATATGAATTTGGCCTTCTGGATGGAGAATTGGTGCTGATTGATGAAATCCACACTCCAGATTCTTCGAGGTTCTGGCATGCAAAGTCCTACGAGCAGCTCTTCAACGTAAGCATGGATCAGCAAATGCTGGATAAGGAATTTGTCCGGCAATGGCTGATAGAAAGAGGATTCATGGGCGAAGGAAAGCCTCCAGCGTTAACAGACGATTTGAAGGTTGCTGCAGCCCAAAGGTACATTGAGAACTTTGAGCTGATTACAGGACAGGAGTTTGAGGGGATGGTGGGGGATGTGCAGCAGCGCATTGCAGAAAACCTTCGAGCATATTTCTAACGTGTCAGAACTTACTCTGGAAAGATTCCTTTTGCCATGGCTTTTGCATAGAAGTACTCGGCCAATGCTTCCTCTCTCTGCATCGGGTAGGTATAAACACGCTCCCCTCCACGCCATCCGCCGATGTTGGTTATGAGCCGAAAGTCGAGCATTTCTGCGTGATTCTCCTTCACGATTTGCTTGAGGAGGGCTCTTGCGCATTCTTCGGAGACATGAACCCGGGGGGAGAGCCGACGCATTCTGCCTTCATACTGCGCAGAGGGAATATGGTGCAGTCCAATGGTCCATGCAATATCATGGTACCGAAGCTGGAGCACATACCGATTCTCCAAGTGTTCTGCGAGCCGGAAAAGCCCGACACCGTTGATTTTTAACGTGTTTTCATCTGTGTGTCTCTCTGCGTACATCTGGAAGTATGGGGCAGCATGCAATCGCTTCACGTATTTGCTCTGAAGCAATGCTCCCAGCACTGGAATCTGGGAGGTCTGTTCTGCAAGCCAAGAAAGGGGGTACTCTTGATTGCGGTAGAAGAACCACACGGATGCTGGATGCGAACCAATTCTAAACCGAACAACCTCTGCATTTGTTTTGCCGAAGACAAGGATGTAATTCCATCTCTGTGCATCTGTGATAAATCCCAGGAGGCGACGGTAGGTGCGCTCTTGCTCCCTCTTTGGCACCAGGTGGAGATCCTTTTCCCTACCCCGGTCATCGGTGCTCTGAACAATGTGAATTAATGATTCTCCTCGTTTCCTCTTATGGATTTCTAACCACTGTATTACTTCTACTCGCTCCATTCCAAGGCGATCTGCCAAGGATGCGACATTGATGAGCTCAGCATTGTCTAATGCTCTCCTCATTTCCCTGAACGCTTCGAGCGAAACAGAAGAAGGGGTTGCTTCACCAAAAAAGGCTCTGTTGGCTATTGCACGATAGGAATCACTAAAAATATCTGCTGCGCAATACACTTGATACACCTGCTGCATGGGGACTCGGATGTTGTCCTGAGAAGTGTCCCTAACAACATCCTCCAATCGATTCCCTTTCGTCATCTGCCCTTTGTCGTGTTCTTCCATAGTTTCTTTAGGACATATCGAAGTACATAGGTAAGATAGCAAGAACCTCTTTTTTCGGACAGAGGGATGGAAGCTACTGTTCTCCCTTTTCCTTCAATCGGGTTATGTATCCAGCAATAATATTCCGCATTTTCTTGGAAGGTAAAGAAACAAATTGTTCTACACCAACCTTGTTCTTCTCAAAGTCTGTTGTAAAAGCATCTCTGTGCTTCTCCATTAATTTGAACGTAATCCGCTTAATCAGCTGTGTTTTAATTCTTCCCACTTTCCAACCTCAAAACTCTTCTAAATCTTCAAATGCCTTGAGATGTCCTCTTTGCTTCAGCCATGCAACCTGTGTGGGCCGGTACTTGAACAGGATATCTCCTTTTTCTTCTCCACACAATTCCCACGGCTCCACAATGACTATATCGCCTTCTCTCACCCAGAGCCTTCGCTTCATCCTTCCAGGAATCCTGCAGTTCCTTGTCCTGCCATCCAAGCACTTGACGATCATTCTGCTGCCCCCAACCCTCTGCTGTACCATGCCCAGACATTGCTTGCCTTTCGGAAGCTTAATTCGCTGAATTTCTTCCTGAATCTTTTGTTGTTCTTCGAGTTTTTGCTTCTTCAGACTCATGGAAACTCGCAGGGAGCAGGGCATTTATAAAGGTTTGGTTTGCTCTTGCGTTAGGCATAGAAACGTTTAAATATCTGCGTTTCTTTGGATGCACAGCATAACAAAAACTTGCCAATATCTTATAAAAGGAGGCAGCGAAAATCCTTAGGATTTTCTGGTCTCCTTTTGTAAACAAAAGGAGGTACTCAGATGGCAAAAATGGGGAATGTATGTGGCAGTCATGCCAGTTGCATGGGCTGTGGATGGATCTGGATTGTGGTTGGTGCCTTGTTCCTCATCAGGGATCTCGGCTACTGGACCTTCTTTAACATTGACCCGCTGACAGCCATCATCGTGCTGCTAGGATTGCACATGCTCTGCGGCTACAAAAGCTGCGCAAAGTAAGCTGTTTTCTTTTTTCTTTTCTTTCTTTTTGCATTAACTTTAAATACCACCCTCTTTCTCGGCTTGCCATGCAGAAAAAGAGTATGTATGCACCAGCCTTGCTCTGGAAGCGATTCCTCGCCTTTCTCATCGATGTAGTCATTTTAGATTTTGTCGTCTTCGCTCCCTTCTCTGGCGCCATCAAAGAGCTGTTGCCTGTCGGAAATTTCCATGCCATGCAGGAGTTCTTTGCTGCCAATGCAAGTCTCACGAGTAAACTTACCTTGCTTCTGTTCTTTCTCGGCATTATAGCATTGCTCTATTTTTCCATCTTGGAATACAGAATCCAGCAGACCGCTGGGAAAATCCTGTTCAAACTGCATGTGGTGAGCCAGTCAAACGAACTGAAATTCTGGCAGTGCCTCGTGAGGAGCTTGTTTATTATTCCGGTTTTCCCCTTTGTTTTACTCTGGATCATTGACCCCATCACCATGCTGTTCACGCAGAACAATCAACGGCTGTTGGAGCGGTTGAGCCAGACAGCAACCGTAGAGCTTATATATCCCAAAGCATTCACGGTGGGAGCATGAAGCAGGAAAAAAGGAGCAAGTGGAAAATAGTTCTGATTGTCGTGCTGATGCTCTTTGTCTTCAGCTTCCTTATTTCTCTTTTCTTCAGGCTCCTGAATGAAGTGCCAGAATTTGGCAATGTTGCGCACATCAAAATCTATGGTCCCATCATGGTAACAAAGTCTGGTGGCTGGATGAGCTCTGGCACATCTTCCACGGATATCGCAGAATTGATTGAGAAGGCAGACAAGGCAATTGGTGTGAAAGCCATTCTGCTGGAAATTAACTCTCCGGGAGGTTCTGCCGTTGCATCCGATGAAATTGCAAGAGCAATCAAGAAATCCAATAAAACAACTGTCGCTTGGATCAGAGAGGTTGGAGCATCTGGCGCATACTGGATTGCTTCTGCAACCGACCACATAGTGGCCAACAGAATGTCTGTGACTGGCAGTATCGGTGTTATTGGCTCCTATCTGGAGTTTGCAGAGCTCATAGAGCAATACAATGTCACCTATCGCAGAATGGTTGCGGGAAAGTACAAGGATTTAGGAAGTCCATTCAAGGAGTTGACAGAAGAGGAGGAAAGCCTTCTCCAGGACCTTCTCGACCAACTCCATGAAGAATTTATCCAAGAGGTCGCTAGCAATAGGAATTTGCCCTATGAAAAGACTAAGGAGATTGCAACCGGAATGTTTTATCTGGGCAAGCAAGCAAAAGAGCTTGGCTTGGTGGATGCATTAGGGGGGAAGGAAGAAGCCATCGCCTACCTCGAGAAGCAGATGAATGCAACTGCTACCTTAGCAAAGTATGAAAAGCCAAAGGGATTCTGGGAATTGCTGACTGAGGTCTTTGCAGAGCACAGCTTCAGGCTTGGAGAGGGATTGGGAGAAAGCCTATTCAGGAAGAAGGGCTTGCTGGAAACCTAAGGCTGGGCTGAAGCTTTGCCCTCTTCCTGCACATATCGTTCTATGTATGTTCTGCCAGCAGCCCGCAGCAAAGCAACAATGTCATACTTTGCCACGAGAGAGCTCTCTGGCGATAACGCTCTTCCCAGATTTGCCATGGACCGATTCTCCAGGAAAAGGATATTGCTCCGCTGGTTGTTCACATAGCCTAAAACAGAATGCTGTCCAAAACCTCTATTTAATTCATTGGTGATAAAGGATTCAATAGCATTGCAGAGGTAAAATTCCTCATGCCTTCTTTCCCCATCATGGCCTGCCATGAATGTATAAACATATCGTTGCGTAACATCCTTCTTTTCCATGCCTCTTCCAATCACTGGCTCTAAATCCGTAATTTCATCCTGGCTAATTCTATACAGGACTTGTCCGATGAGCTCCTTTTCCCTGTCAATCTTCCCATCGCCATTTTTATCCAGGAAATAGAGATAGACAACATCTTCTCCGTATGACCATAGAAGATCTCTAAACACAACTTGAGCGATCACTCCATGATCGTCATGAATAGTATACGCACCATTGTTGTAGTGCTCGAACGGCTTCATGGTATTGGGATGCTTGCCTAGTCTGAACCTGTTCAGCCCCCAGTAATTGCCTGGCCAGAGATCCCAGGAATTCTCTATCCTAATTCTGACAATATCGCCATTTGGGTTTTGGATAGCTAACGGATGCATTCGAGAAAGATATTCATGAGATGGATACACTGGCAATGGTTGTTGCACCGCAGTCGTTTCATTGTTCCTTACCGTAGCTTTGATTCGCTTTCCTCTGGAAGGATTGGCAAACAGATAAGTGGTAGATTCCTGTGGTAACCAATCAATGACACCATCTTCATGGCTCACATAGACAGGCGTTCTCTCTACTCTTTCGAGAATGGAAAGCATCTTCTCTATCATTTTCTCTCGAGTCTTTCTTGTTCCAGGCTCTGGCTTCATGGTGTCGTACGTATCAATAGTTTTGAGCAATTCTTCGAGCAATTGTTTATTCTTCGGTGTGTCAGCAAAGGCATTCAATTCTGTCTGGTCCTTGAATCGCTCTCCAAACATCCAACCAAGAGGAATAGAACGAAAAACAACCATTTCATTCATTTTATGTCGGTTACCCTGCTCGTCTACCAGTACATTCAACTGAATGTTTCGAACACCTCGCTCTGGAAAAAAGGAATAGGTGATGTATTTTCCTGGCTGGCCGATAATTTCAGCATACTGTTCCCG
>JACOVN010000154.1 GCA_016177315.1 Candidatus Woesearchaeota archaeon | reverse complement strand
GCAGAATAATAAAGGTTCTGAACGTCGACAAAAACACCCACTCGCTGGGCTTTATGCAATGCCATAATACGACCTTACGTTTTTTTCAAATAATCGGTTTTTTTGCTGTTTATATGCCTTCCACCCTTTAACCGATGGTACTATTTAAAGATATGGGTTTTCGGGAATATAATACCACTTTTAAGTAGTAAAATATAGAAAACTTTAAATAGGAGTAGTATCCTATACTACTTCTATGAAGCACAAAATGAGCATCACCGTAGAAGAGAATCTCATTTTCAAAATACGCCAGAAAATGCTCGAGAATAGGCTTTTGAGGAGCAAAAGCCAGGTCATTGAGGAAGCTCTGTATCACTATCTTGATGAAGGTGAGCATCGTGCTTGACGCCCTGCTTCAAAGTGCCGGACAAGGAAAGGGAGAGAGTGAAAAAGGCCCTGCTATCAACAGCAGGGGAGATTTGACAGAGACAAGGGACTATGCATCCTACGCGTTTCGTATGGGCAATACCGACATTATCGAGTTAAAATTCCAGGACATTAAGGAGTTTCTTCTTCCTGGGATGATGGTGGATGAAGGGTGTGCTGATGGCACATTGCTCGTGCCTGTTGCAAAGGCATTTCCAGATTCACAGTTATTGGGTGTTGAGATCACTGCTGCCTTTATCCAGAGAGCAGAGGAAAGGAAAGCAGCTGGAGAGTATGGTGGTGCTTCTGTTACCTTCCTGCAGCAAAATATTGCAGAATCTCTTTTTGCACCTGAGACAATTGATACAACTATCTGTAATTCTGTGCTGCATGAGCTTTGGTCTTATTGCAATAGAGCAGAAACCATTGAAACATATTTTGCAGAGAAGTTCAGGCAGTTAAGAGAAGGAGGAAGATTGGTTATTAGAGATGTTGTTGGGCCAGAAAACAAGGAGCAGGAAGTCTATTTGTGGTTGAACGATCAGGATGGAACGAATGATGATATTTTCAAAGTTTATGAGGATCCAAGAAGTTTGGAAGAGCACCTCAACCGATTATCCACTTATGCACGATTCCGGAGATTTGCAGAAGACTATCTCCAGGACATGCGAGCAAAGGGAAGAAGGGAGGAGGAAACAAGAGTTCAATATCGAGAAGAGGTTATGGATGGAAAACGATTTATGGTTTTACGATTGAAGGATGCGGTAGAGTTCATGACCAAGAAGGATTATACGAATAACTGGCAGAGCGAAATGAATGAAGAATTTGCTTTTTGGGATTTTGGGCAATGGAAAGAAGCATTGAGGAAAGCAGATTTCCATGTTCTGGAAAATGCTGCTGAGCCAAAAAAGGGTTCGAGAACGTATGTGAATCCTTGGATTGTCAAGAATAGGTGGGAAGGGAACGTTGCTTTGTACCGCAAAACAGAAAAAGGATTAACGCCTATGGAGTATCCTGTAACAACCATGATCCTGGTGGGTGAGAAACGATGAAGGTAGATGATTTAGTCATGGATCAAGGGCAGAGAAGGTTGTATGTTTTTGAGAGAAAGCTTTCCCCGGAGTCGGAAATAAGGGGGGAGCAGCTGAGCGGATTAAGGAGGGTTATTATTCACAATGCTTATTTAACAGAAGAGGTAAGTGATTTGCTCCAGGATGCGGGCGTAGAGGCAGTTCCGTACCGCCCCCTAAAATCCACAGAGGTACATTTCTATGTTCCAGCGCAGGGGCATCTCCACATTGTGAATTCCAGGGGCATCATCCGGTTGCAGCGAGATTTGGACCAAGTGGAAATGTTAGAGCATATTCTCGGCAGAAACATTGCTGTGCAGGTGAACCACTATGGCAACCAACGAGCAAAAGCAAGCAAGCGATTCCGGGATTTCGCTTACGATCTTGTCGATAGGGCCTTTGATAAGCTGAAGGAAGAAAAGCAACATATCCAGCAGCAGGGCAGCATAGCGGTCATGTTAGGTCCTCATGAAGCATGGGAGGGAGCATTACAGGATATGGAAATAGTAGCAGAGGAAGAGAACGATTTCCTAAATTATAAAATCCTCAAGATTGGAGACAAAGTTGCCATTGCATTTGATTACATTTTCGCAGACCAAGCAAGGAATGTATTGGGAGAATTCTATACCATGGTGGATTCCCACTTTGAAGGCCTGGATGTGGAGGTATTCCATTATGGCAAGATTGGGTTGCTGAATTCGGCATTGGCTATCGGCCAGGTTTGCGTGCCGATTAGTGCATTGGATGAAAAGAGAATTCATGGAGGAGACAGGAGGCTTTCCCCAATCCACAACCAACTTTATTTAGATGAGCAAACAGCGAAAAGATTTGCTGAACTGGTTGAACAGAAACCCTTTACTGGCACGACAGTCAATACTATCTCTGTCCTGGGGCAAACCAGGAAAGGCCTGGAGTTAAATTTGCAAGCAGGAGGAGACTTCCTGGACATGGAATGGTTAGTGATGGCAAGCCTGGATCATGGGGTGCATAGCGGCTATCCAAGAATAAGGAATATTCGCTACTATTTTGCCGGTGTGGGCTCTGATAAGCCACTGGAAGGAAAAACCCTGGGAGATACGCCGGAGCCAAAGGAGCAGGAAAGCAGGATTGCGAAGGCGTTTGTGGAATTGATACGGAGAGGTAAATAAAATAGAAGAGCATGAAGAACATGGTACATCCTGAAATACAGAAGACCTTGGATGCGCATGTGCAGGCAATCCGGAATTTAGGCAATGGGAACTTTGGCTTACGTAATGGTTTCTTAGTTCCAGACCTGAGCATTACAACTTCCTATGCTGGCTCTGGCGATTTGGTAATTCGCAATGCAGTGCTGATGCATGGTTGGGATTGCGGAAGAACAGCGTTCCGAGTGGGAGAGGAGCTCAAAAGGAAAGGATTCCAGGTAAGATATAGGTTCGCAAAAGGCCAGGAAGGCTCTATTCAGAATTACGTAGAAGCACTGGATCCAGAGACAACAGAATGGGTAAAGGTTGATGCAACACCGTGGTATGAGCAATTGAATCCTGGATATGCAGAAGCAGGCGAACATCCAATGCCAACAGAAGCGGTATATGCCAGAGCCATTTTGTCTAATGGTGGTGGGCCAATGTTGAGCGTGGAAAAGCAGCCAGATGGACTGTTCATTGAATCCTATATTGGTGGGGGATATCGGTCATCGTCCGATAAATTGCAAGAATTGGAAGCGGCATTAGCAGCAACAAAGAGAGGAGAAACATTGGTGGAAAAGAAAAAGCCACAGTATACGCTGAAGTTATGGTCAAAATTATGCAGGAGTATAGTAGATACAACATTGGATGCAGTAGAGATTACTGTCGAGGTTCTGGATTCAGAAAGAATGTACCTGGCAAGAGAGAAGATGCAGGGAACATGGAGGGAAAAGCCAGAAGAGGCATTGGAATTGCTCGTGCAGGAAGGCATAGCTCAATTGAAAGTTAGAGATTATTCTGAAATAATGGGAAAGAGGAAAGAAGGAAAGAAACAAGGAAGTGATGCCAATCCCATGAATGGTCTTGCATATCTCGATGTCCTTGCAGGAGAGTCGCCGGCAAGAGAAAATCTGGTGAGAAATGTGCGAACAAATTTAGGAGCATTAGCCAATGTGGTGCTCCATTTAGAGGAACGATTAAGAACAGAAGACGGCAAAGCGGAAATAAATGTGAAAACAGGTATGGTAATACAACATACATTCCAAGGATACAAAATACACAAAATACACGCCCAAGATTTATTAAGGACAAAGGCGTAATGAGGAAAAACATGACAAAAGCAACAGAATTATTGCGCGGATTGCGGTTTGAGCAGATTAGGCCAGGGAGGTATGTTGCCTCTGTTGCTGATCTTGCCTTGAGAGGATTATTTCCAAAGAAAAGTTTGCCAAGCTTTGGCGATTATGGCACTCCAACAACCTTTGGCGCTGGAACAAGAGGGCTTACCGATAGGGGGCTGTCGCCTGAAGATCTTGTCACAAAAGGCGTAAGAGGAGAGGAGGGGAAGGATAAAGCAGATTTCTTTTTAGTGGAGGAAATAGGGCCGGTAGCTGAAAGAGAGAAGGAAGAAATGCCGAAGAAGCCAAAGGAAATCCTTGCATTGGAGCAGATTTTGACAGAGGAATATGGAACAGCAGTCACGATTACGAGTGTCAGGGAATTGCCCACCACCAGAAAAAAAGTAAAGGAGGTGCATTTCCATAAGGATGGGGGCATTTCCAAGGTTTGGATCATCAAGGCAGAGCCGCAGCAGACTGCCCAGGAATTGAATGCCTATTATCTCGTCCATGAGCAGGGCATTCCTACCGCAAGGCCGATCGGATATAAGCCTGCAACAGCGAAAGAGCCATACCCCTACAACATTGCCATTTTGGGAGGAGTGGTGGAGCATGCAGGTGAGCCATATGATGCCTTACTGCAAAATATGGGCTTAAGCCCTCATTTAGTTTTTGCGACTGCAAGGAGCATCGCTCGGCTCATTGCGGATTACCAAATGAAGCTCACCGCTGCCAAAGGGAGATTAGAAGCAGGTGGCATTCAATTACGGAAAGCAAGTCCTCGAAGAGAGATTAAAGAACGTTTCTTAGCTGCTCTGGGCAAGGATGAAAAAGATGCCTTAGACTTGATTGAGGCATGTGAAAGTCTCTATCAACAACAAAGCGGCTTGACCGTGGTTTCTCATGGAGATACCCATACAGGCAATATTGTAACGATAGCAGAGGCAGATGCAGCAACAGGATTGCAGAGAACGAGCATAGAGAAATTTGGCGTTATTGATTGGGGCTCTGTCCAGCTAGATCATCCTTTATCTGATCTGGTGGATTTCTGGGTGCACCACAGAAGGCAGGCAGAGAAGGCTTGTGGAAGGTATGATGTTGGATTGGATGAAGTGGTGCAAGCATACGGCCAGCAATTAGCAAGGACAGCAAAGCAATACGGCATTCCGTTTGAGATGCCATCTCAGAAAGATGTGACCATTCAATTAGCCCTTTGGAATCTGTATGAGATGCATGATCCAACACGGAAAGATCCAATGGATATAGGATGGAAGTCAAGAATCCATGGCATTGCAGTACAGCAGCAGCTGGAAAAATTGGAGATGCTTGGGTATAGAGAGCAGGCACGAACTATTCATGCAGCACTAGGACGGTTGTTGAAGGATAGAGTGTATAAGGAGAAAAGTTGAACGGTTGCTGAAATGACAGAAAAAATTGCTTACCTTTACAGAGAGAATGGTGGAACAATCCTTAATAATTGGTTCGCAGTTAGCTATGAACACGGAAATGCATGCCATATGCCGACTGTTGTTGGGCGAGTGCTTCGTGAGTTACAAAAAGAAGGGTATACCATAGTGACAGAGGGAGTTCCCATAGAAAAAATAGTTGCTCATGTTGATGCTCATAAATTCAGAGAATTGAACGAAAAGGATAAAAAGGAATTGTTAGCTTTGTATCCTGACCTTGAACACATTATCATTCCCTCTGCACCGTAAGGGGTTACCTTTAAAGTATCAACGCAAAATATCCCCCTGCTCCTTGGTATGTTTTCTCCACAATGTTCATGAGATGGTGAAGGAATAATGCCATATTGCCTTTGGATTTTTCTAGGGCAGCTGCATATTTCCCTAACAGCATTTTTCTTTCCTGATAGATTTT
>JACOVN010000163.1 GCA_016177315.1 Candidatus Woesearchaeota archaeon | reverse complement strand
GTGAGGGACTGAAGAGAAAATCTATTTATGCCACCCAAAAAGTTTCCAAATCTCTTTGAGCAGAGAATAAACATTTCTATTCTGGAAGCGATAGTCGGAATATTTACGGATTTGTTGGAAATTTTCCGAGTGTGTTTTGGAGGAGAGAAAAGCTTAAATAGTTCATTGTACTGTTCACTGTTATGAACGAGGAAGAAAGAAGACAGAGAATTAGGGAATTACTAGATGAATTAGAGGGTACACTTCATACCGCCGAGAGTGGTGATGAGATCGTTAAGAGGATTAGAAAGGAGCCTTAAGTGACTGGCTTTTCACCCCAGGGGAATTCTATCTTAATTCTGAATCTTTCCTGTAGGGCTTTCTTGTCAACCAGTTTTTCGTCTAAGGTCACGAATCTTTTCGCTCCTGTTTCCTTTGCCTCAGCAATCCGCATAGCATCCTGTGGTTCAATGGTATAGTCAAAATCCATGACGGCGCATAGCATCCGACATGCTGCTCTTTGTGGAGCATTAAAAGTAATATTAGTATCCCATAAAAGCCTAACCAGCCGAATAAAAACATAGGCCTTATCAAAATCATTTTCTGCATCCCGGACAATAGTTTTCGCAACTTCGCCAAATGCAGGGATAGAAATTTTTGCATACTGGAGTGTTTCTATGTATTGTTTTGTTTTCTGATGCTTGAGACGACGCTTCTTCCCTTTTATTTTTTCCTCTGATAGAACTTCTAGTAGGATAGAGCTATCCAATTGGTCAAAGAGCTCTGTTTCTTGATGCATATCCTACTCCAGGAATATAGCTTAGAAGCCCAACTACACAGATCAGTACTCGTATATTAACTTTTTGCTTTTCAATTGGAGAATAGTAATTGTTACGGGAAGTTTTGGAAAATTTACGATTCAGAAAAATAAAATAGAAAGCTATTTATTAAAGTATCCGTTTCTAACACAGTATGATTCCAAATTGTCCTGGTTGTGAGCAGGAATTGTGGGACGCATTCGAATATCAGCAAACAGAAGGGTGGCATCTTGCCAATGACGGAAAGTATTCTGTTCCTGGAAAGAAAGGGCATCTCTGCATTATAATGGTAGATGATAAGGGAAGAGTGAGGTTATGGTAAGAAGAGGACTAGTTTGTGCATAGGAGAATCCTTACTTTGCTCTCTACGGCACCCTCTCCCTCACTGCATCAATCCCTTGCTCTGCCATATCCAATGTGTCATGCGCATAGCGAGAAAGCTTCCCTTTCACCGTGCTCTTCTCCAACTCGCTCATCCCTTCGTGGAGAAGCTCGTGCAGCTTCTTTCGTTCGGTCTTGTACGTTTCTGCTGCCCTCTCCATGCCCTCCAACACATGCTCGTTGCAGCCAAACTTCCTGGTGTACTGCAAGCCTCGATACATTCTATCGAATGCCTGCTCTGCTCTTGCAGCATGTTGCGTTAGTGGTTGTAGGGATTGCAGAATAACTTCATACTGTTCTTGGTCGACATGCCGGCAGTAGGCATAGCAAAGCACCCCAACGCCGATGCCTCCAACCAAGAGGCCTGCAAGAAACCTTACCATGTTTCTCACTCCAGGTTCTCCATAAGTTGCATGGCATAGTTCTGCATCACGATCAAATCTTCTTGCCGCTGTTTTCGTACGACTTCCTGCAGGGTCTGGTAAAACCCGGCTCTGGCTTCTCGATAGTGCGAGGCAGATTCCTGCATCTTTCCTACCATCTGTTCCTGGCAGCCGAACTTGACAGTAAAGCCTAATCGCTTCTCCAGGTCATCGTAATGCCGGTCTGCTTGCAATGCCTCGGTAGTCAGTTGCTGCAATAAGGCTCTTTCTTCCTTTTGATGATGGAGGTAGTTGAGGTAGCAGAAACCCCCAACAACCATTTTCCCAACCAACAATCCTGCGATAAAGCGTTTCATGCTCTCACCAAAAAGCATAGAGCCAGAGAAGCATATTAATTTGTGCTGTCTATCTGACTACAACAGAGCCATAACCTTTTTAAACAGCCTTTCCTGCCCTTACTGCATGGTGAATATCCTGATAGGATTGCTTCAAAACAGAATCTTCCTCATCTGCATCTTTACCTGGTTTATTAGCCAGTTGATCAAGTTCTTTATCTATTACGTCAAGCACAAAAAGTTTCATTTCCGTCTCTTTACGGATATCACCTCTGGAGGAATGCCCAGCAGCCATGCAGCCATTGCTGCTGCTCTTGCCACTATGGTGTATCGAGAAGAAGGCATCTCTACAGTATTCTTAATTACCCTTGCCATCATCATCTTCATCATCCACAACGCATTGTTATTAAGAAAGCATTTTGGCGACCAGGCAAAAATCCTGAATACCGTCTTGCAGCATGCAAGAGTCAAAGGCTTTCAGAAAAATCAGAGAAAAGAATATATCGGCCATGAGCCATTGGAAGTATTCACTGGCTTATTATTGGGCTTGGCTATGGCCTTACTCTTTTACTAGCATGGTAAGCATCTTCCTTTTGCTGGGGCAGGCAATTTGGTTTATCCTACCAGCCTATGCTGCTAACATGGCCCCGGTTCTTGCCAAGAAATTGTTTCCTGCATTTGCCATTCCAATAGATCTTGGTTACTGTTATGAAGGAACATCACTCTTCGGAGAGCATAAAACCTATCGAGGCCTTATTGCAGGCATGGTTGCAGGAACTGCCATGTTTCTCGTGCAGAAGTATCTGTACGTATATCCCTTCTTCCAGAAGCTCAGCATTGTGGATTACCACAGCGTCAGTCTCTGGCTGGGCTTCCTCATGGGTTTCGGAGCATTAGCTGGAGATTTGCTCAAAAGCTTTTTCAAGCGGAGAAAGCATTTGGAGCCTGGAGCGGCATGGTTTCCCTACGATCAGTTAGATTATCCTGTTGGGGCTTTAGTATTTTCTGCGTTCCTGGTTATTCCGCACATTTCCATTGTAGTAATCATCCTGATCCTCACCCCTATGCTCAGCACCATGGTAAATTTCCTTGCCTATCTTCTAGGCCTGAAGGAAGTACAGTGGTAAAGCCAAGAAAAAAGGCCAGTACTCAAGCAGAACAAGGAAGAGAAGCTTCCACTGCCTTTTCTTGCCTACTTTTTCCTGTATGGCAAACAATGTTCCTTCAATCATAAAGAAGAGAAATATGCCAACGGCCAGCAAAGGAAACAATATTGCATCGCTTTTTGCAACTACGAGCAGCGCTACAAAGAAAACAGAGAGGTATTTGCTCTGAAAAAACTGGAGATAGAAAATCATGCCGGCAATGACGATGAGGGCAATAAAAAGCAAATGCTGCTGGAAGTAGATAGTAGCCAGTATCGCGGCAACGTACAATGCCTTTCTCGCAAATCGGAAGTATTGTTCCCCCGGCTTCAGTTCTTCTGGAGCAATGAAAGCGAGGAGAATACCTAAAGGAAGAGCAAGAGAGGTGATAAGAATGGTAAGGAAGTAGTTAAGGAACATGATATATTTTGTAAGAGGTGTGTATAAAAAGTTATGCCCTAATACCCCCACTCAGAATGCCCGAAGGCAATCAATAAATCAACTCCCAATCGAGAAACTTCTGTTGCTAAGTCACAAGCTCCAAAGTTGGAGCCTGCCCAGATAATAACTTCTGCATTCGTCGCTTGTTTAATTTTGTCTGCTAACTCTTTGGCCTTTGGCTTTAAGCCATCCGGCAGCTGCAAGCAAACCAACTTGGCTCTCTTCTCCTTGATCCTTTTGATGATTCGTTCCACTTCTAGATCGTATGCTTCTTGCATACAGGGAAAGAATAGCAGAAAGTTTAAAAGGTTTTGCTTAACGAGAGGAGGAAGCTCGCAGTATTTGGTCCTCTACGTTCCTGCTTCCTTGCTCCATGGCACGGATGCCATTTACCCGCTCTTTCTCATGCTCTAGAACGAGATGAAATATTGATTGCAGCGGATGTTTTTTATCTAGCGTGTTTAGACATGCCGCATGGGTATAGCATTGTAAAGCTTCGTCATATTTTCCCTGGCTCTCCCGGATTCTTCCAAGATAGTAATGCAAAACAGGATCAGATCTTTTTTCTGGAGCAACGCTCTTCAATAATTTCCATGCAAGATTATCGAATCCTGCTTCGTGGTACAGGATGCCCATACAAACAACGGCTCCCAGATCCCCGCTGCAGGCTAATCGATCATACAACCTTTGCGCTGTGAGGAATTGCCGCTCTCGAAGAAGTCTGCTTGCCTCTCTCTGAATCCAATACCGCTCCCGCTGTTGGATCGGCTCTGTTCGCTCCCCGCTCAAAAAATCAGGAACCGGGAGTAATATCCTCCCGCTGGTTGGATAGCCCATTTTTACAGTTCTTCACTGTCGTTAGC
>JACOVN010000162.1 GCA_016177315.1 Candidatus Woesearchaeota archaeon | reverse complement strand
GCAGATAATCTAAAGAAAGATGTAGGGGAAATATACATTAAGCATGGGTCAGAAACTCTTTCTGGTACATTAAATCTTGCAACGGAAAATCCTGACGCCACTATATTTGGCATTGATGAAAATGAATACAGCGGAGTATCGCTTGTTCTTTGCGATATCAATGGGGATGGAAATAAGGATCTCGTCCTCACTGTTCCATACTCTGAGGGCAAAAAGAATGGAGACTCTACCTATGGTGAAGCATGGGCAGTCTTCGGCCCTATCGCTGCTGGAGAGCGAGATTTGGCGGTCGATAGGCCAAACACTATCTTCTACGGAAAGGGTGGTGTTAGAGGATTTCCCAACAAGGTTACCTGCGGCAACTTGAACAATGATAAACGCAATGGAAATATTCTAGAGGATCTTATCCTCTCCTCTCCACAAGAAACTGCAGATGTGGGAGAGGATGATGCAGGAAGATTGTATATCCTAAACGGGAGGGCAGCTTGGCCAACGGTGTTTGACTTAGACAAGGAGGATGCAAGCACCATCATTAAGGGAGAGTTTATTGGAGATGGTTATTCAGGGAGCGGTTTAGCAAGTGGAGATATTGACGATGATGGCTTTATGGATATTATCACTGCTGCATTTTTGCATGATGCAGATGGCAAGGTAGATACTGGAAAGGTGTATGTGAGTCTTTCCCCTGTCATTGCACATTTCCAAAAACCAGCAGGAACAACCTGTTGGACATGGGCAGATGAGAATAACGATGGTAGTAATGATGCATTCGATATTTGCCACGATTATATTCCCACTCTTAATGCTTCGGATTATTACCGTTTCGTCCTAGGGCAATGGGGTAGGGCAGATGCAGTCTACTGCTGTAAACCTATCGATGCTGAACCAGGAGGAGATTATGTGAAATTTAGGGATAAAGGGCAAGATGGACAGCCTGCTCCAGATCCAAATAAAAGCTATGCCTGGTTATTCATTGGTGTCGTGAATGACGAAAATGGAAATCCTAAGGAACAATCTAGGGGAGAGCGGTGTGAGCCAGATGGAACCTGCGAAGAGAGAAGCCCGCCAAGCAATGCCTGCGATCCTCAGCCGCCCTGCCCATAAACCCTTTTCTCTCAACAAACTTAATAAAGCCTAAAAGAATCTTCTTTTCATGCTTCAGGAAAGTAATCCACCATTGACGAAGAAATATCAGCCAAAAACAGTAAAGGAAATCCTCGGCCAGGAAAAAGCTCTCAGGGAATTACAGCTCTACCTCAAGGACTTCCAGAAAGGCAGGAGGAAAGCAGCCATTCTGTATGGTCCTCCAGGCTCTGGGAAAACCATTGCGGTATATACCTTAGCCCAAGAGCACAACTTGGAGGTGTTGGAGCTCAATGCTTCTGATTTCAGAAATGCAGATCAGATTGAATCAGTGCTTGGCTCTGCAGTGAAGCAACGCTCCCTCTTTTCCAAAGGAAAAATCATCCTGGTGGATGAAATAGATGGATTGTCTGGGAAGCAAGACAGAGGGGGGATTCAAGCATTAACCAAGCTAGTTTCAGAATCAAGGTTTCCCATTATCTGCACAGCGAACAATCCCTTTGATCAGAAATTTGCTTCCTTGAGAAAGAAAGCTGCCTTGATAGAATTCCAGCACTTGCATTACCTCGCTATTTACCAAGTTCTGCAACATATTTGTAAAAAGGAGCACATCCAGTATGAGGAAGATGCATTGAAAACATTGGCAAGGATGGCAGGAGGGGATTGCAGGGCAGCTATCAATGATCTGCAAATACTGACCGAGAGAAAGAAGAAATTAGAAAAAAGGGATGTAGAGCTTTTGTCGCAGCGAGAGCAGCAGGAAACTATCATCCAAGCGTTGGTGAAAATTTTCAAAACCACCGACCCCAGTATTGCTATTGCATCTCTGAATAATGTCGATGAAGATTATGACAGAATAATGCTCTGGCTCGACGAAAACATGCCGAAGGAATACAAAAAAACAGAGGATCTCGCAAGGGCATATGATTACCTATCGAAAGCAGATATGTTTAACAGAAGAATCAGGCGGTGGCAGCATTGGAGATTTTTAGTCTATGTCAATGCCTTCCTCACTGCGGGTATAGCAGTTTCCAAGAAGGAAAAATATCCCGGCTTTACCGGCTACCAGCCTCCTGGCAGAATCCTGAAGCTCTGGCAGGCCAACATGAAATACCAAAAAAGGAAATCTATTGCAGAGAAGATTGCAGCGAAGACACATACCTCTACGAGCAGAGTTATCCAAGATACCTTACCCTATATCAAGGAAATATTTAAAAAGGACAAAGAGCAGGGCAGGAAACTGCAAGAGGAGTTTGATTTAGAGCAGGAAGAAGTGGAGTGGATGCAGGAATGGCGTTAGACCTGGCAGCTTTCATTGGCGCAAACCTTATACTCATCTTAATTGTCCTCATACTTTCCTCGCTTCCCTTGTATTTTGCTGTCAAGCTCATGGGGGGAGACACCACCTTATTTGAAGCGATCATTGTTAACATCATTGCAGAAGGTATTCCCCTTGTTGCTGCCTTGTTCTTCAGCTCCTCTTTAGTGCTCATCATCTTTTTAGCTATCATCTTGGTGTATATGTTCTTCTTCAAGCTTGGCATTCTTAGAGCGTTGCTGGTTTGGATTATCCAACATGTACTAATTTTCCTTGCCTGGGTGATCTTTGGGGGGTTTGCGATTGGGTGGAGTATATTTAAGATTTTTAGTTAAGTGATGAATAGAAAAAGAAAGAGTTCTTTAACTATATTTTATTATACGTCGAAGCGGCTTGCGGTTCGCTATGGGGTCTATCATACCGGATTCTCAATCTTCTTTCTTCTGGAGCATTAGGATCGACTCTTTCCAAGAATTCTCGTACCTTAGTTGGATCTTCAAATCTCAAACCCAGAAGATATAGCACATCCCGATCTGCAAAATCCATATCGATCTTAGCATACCTTCCTAGTTCCTCTCGGATAGCGCGAATAGTTTTTTCTGGCAGATTCTTGTCTATGAGAACATCAATGCTAACTGGGTTTCCGGGTGTTACCCTCCCCAAATATTTTGTAAGCTCTTCATGATCCATAGTTAGG
>JACOVN010000003.1 GCA_016177315.1 Candidatus Woesearchaeota archaeon | reverse complement strand
CTCCCAGAGAGTAGGTTTGTATTGCGTACTGGGCAAATTCCTCACGGAAATTCCCGATATACCGTGACTCAAAAACTTCTACTTTATGCTCCAAACGGAGCTCGTTCCATCGCTGCCTCACTGCATCCGATTTTGCTGCATCGCTCAGCCATTGCAAATCAAATTTCTCATTTAACTCAAAGCTTTCCATTTCCAGAATGTCCTCTGCATCGTCAATATCATCCTCTTGTCCAGCAATCAATGTAGGGAAAAGCAAGGCGAGAATGAAAACAACAACTAGTTTCCTCATGGCACCACCTGGAACACAACCTCTTGGCTGTCCTTTGCTCCCTGTTTGTCAGTAATCGTTATTTCCACCCGATATAATCCTGGCTTGGTAGGCCGAAATTCGATCAATCCATTTTGCCGAATGTCAAACAAATCGGTAGTATCACTGTATTGCAAAGAAGCAGGATCATCATCTGTTGCCTGCACTTGATAAGAAAAAAGCCTTCCTGTCTTGAGGAACACATCTGGAATAAATGCGAGCTCTGGTTTTTGATTCAAGGAAAGATGGCTGGCGAAGAGGAATTGGAATGGAATAGTATCAATGCTGGATTGGTTGTCCAGAATAGCATAGAGAATATCATCTTCATCATAAGGAAGCACATCCACTCGCACATCAAATTGGGATAAATAAGGCATAGCAATGCTTTCTGGCTCTACCTGCTCTTTCTGAATAATTGCTTTGGCAACATCCAAAATATGGCCTAATCGGATAGGAATGCTAACCCTGAAATGCTCCAAGGTATTTCTTGCTCCTTCCTCCTCTACTGTTATTGGATACTGCACCTCGATCGTCACTTCTTCTTCTGCAATGGTTGTATCTGCTGCAATACTTCCTACAGAAATTCTCTTCCCCTGTCCCTGAAAAGCGGTAAAGTTTTCCAGGCAATGGTTCAAGCTGACTTCCATATACCTGTCCATCTCTTGTTCCATCTGCCCTCTCTTCAAAAGCACATTCTCTCCATAGGAATGCCCATAGGCAACGATATGGTTCTCTGTCACCAGCATATTTCCTTTTGGAAAAATGACCCCTCCCTGTATCCCCAGCAAATACATGCCTGGCACTGCAACTTCCTGGATGCAGTTGGTCACATAGGCGTGAATGGGCTGGAGTTCTCCTGGAACTGTTAAGCCTTCTTCTCCCGCTTTCAGAAAGCTCCCTTGCTTTGCGAAGTACTGGTAAAGAAGAAATACAATAAGGAGGATAATGCCAATAATCAGAAATACTCCCAGCTGCCCCTTTTTCTTCAGCATAGAAAAATATTGCTTTAGCCGTATTTAAAGCTTTTCCGTTCAATAGTTAGCATTCTTCTGGTACTGCTTCTGCGGCATATCCGCATACCGCTCGAGGTTGGGAATGGGCAGTTCCTTTCCAACGGTAAACTTCACCAGCTGGCTGACGCAGTATTCCTTATCACACACTGTAATGGTAACGGTAACTTCCTGGTATATGGTTGGGCCCCAAACCAAAAAACCCAAGGCATCAATCTCCATGCCTGGCAGTTTTGGAGTGAAGTCAAAACTCAGTTTGTCTCTGTCTGGATCTGAAGCAGGAATTCTTATCCTGAGCAAGTTTCCAATGTCTGCATACTGGTTCGGAATCTTCTGGAGAATGGGGGGTCTATTCCCTGTTCGCTGCTGTTGGATAATGCCTTTGGTATCAGATAGAATAAATCGGTCTCCTTTGGCTATAAGCCGTAAGCCAAGCCTGTTGATTTCCTCTCCAGTAAGAATAGAGATACCAGCGAAGGAAGAATCAAATACCTTGCTGCCATAGCGGATGGCGAAGAGGAATTCCGGATAGGCACTGCCGGTGGAATCGATCATAGCCCTAGGGTGATAGATTCTCAACACCACATCCTGCTGGTTTGCTTGGAGTAACTCCAGATGCAGATCATATTGCTCCAGCAATTCCTGCAATACGCTTAACCGAATGAAGGGTTTTTCCTTCTGTTTTTCCAGGTATGCCTCGACAAAATCATGCACCACGCCGAGGTTAGTTCCCAGAGCAGCCTCAAATACATCTACTTTTTGGGTTGCCTTGCCTTTCTGCAAGGTTATGGGATACGATGTTTCAAAGATAATGTTATTTTCTTGTATTTCTGCTTTGGTTTCTGGCTCTCCGAACATTATTTGGTACTCTGTACTTTCAAAATCTTCCACACAACCAGGCAATGCCCTGTCCATCTCCTTTCCGAGTTGGGATTCCATGAAGGAAATGCTGGGGATGAAGTAGTAGTCCAGATCGGTGTATAGAGGAATATCTCCAAAAAGGGGAACCTCCACAGTTTTCTCCGGCAGGTTTTCCAGGAAGCCCCCCCTCCTTGCGAGACTCTGGATTGCTTCTATGCCAACTGTTGCCATGCAGGAGGTCACCATATTCGTGAGCAGAGTATCGTCAATGAAAACCTTTTCCTGCTTCGTTTGCTTAATCAAGTTGTCAATGTGGTAAATCATCCCCACTAAACCTAGGAAGATGAGCATGATCAAAAGAACAAACAAGGCATTCTGTGCTCTTTTTCCAAACGCCATGCCTGCTTCTTTAAAAAGCTGATTATTTAAATCTTTCTATGGATGGTTTCAACAAAATGAGGGGAAGATTTAAAAAAGTGGAGAGCACTGCATCCTTATGCAACCGGCACATTGGAAAAAGGCTTTCGCTTCTCCTTTGTTTCGTTTTTTCCTTGTTTTTGCACTCTTCTTCTCTCTCTACAAGCTCCAGTACCCTCTGCTGGACGGGACCTTCCGAGAGGCATGGTATCTCTGCATAGAATACCTCAGGCAAGGAACGCTCTATAGCGGCCAGCCATTCTGCGTACAAGGGCCTGTCTTCTTCCTCTCCCTCTCTTTCCTCCATCTGCTGCCTGGCAGCACAGCAATAACCACTATTCTAGCAAATCTTGCCTTGAATGGTGGAATCGTAATGCTCCTTGCGAGTATGGCAAAAAAGGAGTCCGGCAAGGATCATTTCACCCTCGTGCTTCTTCTCTATCTTGGAACAGTATTCTTCCATGGCATGGGAAATCCTGCAATTATCCTTGCCACGTTCCTGGCTCTCCTCGGCTTGTTCCTGCTGTTCCACAGCGCCCTTCCAAAAAAAGAACTCTTTGCTGGAGCTACCTTTGCACTGGCAGCGTTCTCCCAGTTGGTCATCCTTCCGTTTCTTCTCCTGGTCTTCTGTTTTTTCCTGTACCAAGGGCATGTGGGGAAAAACCAGCAAAGGCAATCCCGGAAACAGCTCCTCACAGCGATTGCATGGCTCGCTCTTCCCTTTCTCCTTCTCTTGATACTTTTCCTGTTCCTCTTTCCCAATTTCTGGATTTACACCCTACTGCACAGCACAGTATATACAGAGCATCCTCCACAAATTGAAAACCCCTTACTGTATGGGGCAAAAATGCTCTTCTTCACCAACCTCTTCCGTTTGCATGCCTATAATTTCACCCCCTACCTCATCCTCTTGCTCTCCCTCTATCTCTTCTGGAAGTGGAAAGGCTTGTATGAGGCCATCGGCTCGATTGGCCTTCTCTTGGTGTGGATGAATATCGCTCAGTATTTGGAAATTGGGTTAGTGCGATACCTTATCCCTTACATGAGCGCCGCCTTGATCTCCATGACCCTCTGGCTCTCTGCATGGGAAAAGAGAGGCACAAGACAGACAGCAATAGCATTGTTTGTCCTCTTGCTTTTGCTGCCCAAGCTTTCCTATGCCTATCTTCTCTGGGAGAAGAATGAACTACAGGAAAGGATGGAAAGACCCCTCAGTTTTATTCCAGATCAGCAAGGACCTATCCTCGCAGAGGATTTTACCGAAGGGCACTACAGGCGCTTCCTCTCTCAGTACTACCCTTATGCCCTAGACAAATTGGAACTGGTGAAACCCCCCTACCCCATTGACCCTGCCCATGTTGGTGGTTTAGTGAAGTATGGTATGGTAGAGAACATCAGCCAGTGGAGAGAGGCATTGGAGCACAAGCACGATGCAAGGCATAGGGAAATATTGGAGCAATACAGAAAGGGAATCTACAGCCTGGTAATCATCGGACCCCCATACTTTCAGGAGCTCCTCGCCATGAGGGATCAATTGACGAAGGAGGAGAGGGCACAGTACTGCAAGGTTTTCATCCCTTCTCTTCGATATTTCCAGGTCGAAGAAGCCAGGAAATTGCACTACCTCTTCTTGAGAGAGCAAGAGCAATGCAAAGAGATATGGGAGAAAACGAAGGAATACTTTGAACAGGAGTTTGATGCCATTTGCAGAAAGAGTAGGTATGCTGCAGTGCTTCTCAAGGAAGTGATTTTCCGGTTAAACCAATTTCCTATAGAAAAGGAATGCGACGAGGGAGGAAAGGTAGTGGGAAGGTTTGGCAGCGTTTCCAACAGCATGGATGAATATTATGCGTATGAAGGAAGTGAGGAAGAAGCAATTCAGGAAATAAAGGAGTATGTAGCAAGCCTAGAACAGGAAGGATGAAACAAGAGTGTAAGAAGAACATGAAGAAACTTTCCATCATCATTCCCGTATACAACGAACAGGCGACCATTGGAGAAATAGTAAAGAGAGTTAAGACTGTTCGGCTGCCAATACAGAAGGAAATCATTTTGGTGGATGATGGAAGCACCGATGGGGGCAGGGAAATCATAGAAAAACTCTCTGGATGCAAAAAGCTTTTCCATGAAAACAACAGGGGGAAAGGAGCTGCCATCAGGACAGGACTGGAATCTGCAACTGGAGATTACTGCATTATTCAAGATGCAGATTTAGAATACAACCCAGAGGATTATCGCAACATGCTCCAACTCGTTCTTACAGGAAGGGCAAAGATTGTTTATGGCTCCAGAAATTTGAGAAAGAGCAATGTGTCTGGAAAAAAGCTCTACAAATATGGCGGCATTTTTGTTACCATTGTTACCAACCTCCTCTTTGGAACGAGACTAACGGATGAGGCTACCTGCTACAAACTCTTCCCAACTCGGTTGTTGAAAAGCCTTGTCCTGGAGCAGCACGGCTTTGGCTTTTGTCCTGAAGTAACCGCAAAGGTCAGCAGGCTTGGCTACGAAATTGTAGAAGTGCCCATCTCCTACCAGGCCAGAAGGGAGGGCAAAAAACTGAACGCCTGGCACGGTATAGAGGCCATATTGTTTCTGCTGAAGTACCGTTTCCTTCCCTCATCAAGCTTTCTGGGCAACAGAACTCGAAAGATTTAAAAATGCTCCTCTTCCCTTGCAGAGAAGATTTGGGTGAGAACAATGGTCGAGGGCGAAAAAAAGGTTGTGAGTGTTGGTTCGTTGCAGAAAGGCAGCTTTGTCATTCTGGATGGAGCACCGTGTAGAGTGATGGATGTGCAGGTCTCCAAACCAGGAAAGCATGGCCATGCGAAAGTAAGAATTAGCACGGTTGGATTATTGGATGAAAAGAAAAGAGTGGCTGTCATGCCAGGGCATGATAATGTTGAAGTACCGATCATTGACAAAAGAACAGCACAGGTGCTTTCTGCGCATGGCGATGTTGCCAATGTGATGGACTCGGAAACCTACGAGACCTTTGATTTGAAAGTCCCAGAGGAATTGAAAGGGCAATGTGTAGAAGGCTGCCAGGTGCTCTACCAGGTTATTCTCAATACAAAAGTCATGAAACAGATTAAAGGTGGGGAGTAAGCTATGGTAAAGTTTCCAGAAGCGAGTGCAAGACTCTTCAAGAATATCTATGTCTGCAGGAAGTGCAAGTCGAAAATTAGGGCCTCTCCGATGAAAGTCCTGGCAGGGAAGGTGAAGTGCAGGAAGTGCAAGGGAAAATTCTTGCGACCGGTGAGGAAGAAGTAAGGAAACATGGACCTCCAAACCATTATTACCATTCTCCTGGTTTTGATTCTCTGTGTATTCCTGGCGATCCATAGAAAGGAAGTAAAGCTGCAGAAGATTGCCTTTCCCCTGCTCTATTTGATTCTCTACCGCTCTCAACTCGGAGTTGCTGCCATGGGAAAGATGGCAAGAAGATTTTCCAAGCCATTGAAGTATCTGGGGTATGCTGGTGTGATCATTGGATTTATTGGGATGGTCGTCATCAGCATTTCTTTGGTGCAGAGCATTATTACGTTATTAACCACACCGACTGCACAGGCAGGCGTTGCTTTAGTTTTACCCATCAAGGCAAAAGGAATTTTCTACACTCCTCCATTGTATTGGTTGCTGTCCATTTTCTTCATTGCGGTTATCCATGAATTCTCCCATGGCGTGATTGCCAGAAGATATCATCTGAAAGTAGAATCCTCTGGCTTTGCCTTCTTCAGCATCCTGATTCCATTGATTCCAGTAGCATTCGTAGAGCCAAATGAGAAGAGCATGGCCAAGAAATCTGCTAGAATCCAACTGAGTGTTTTTGCTGCAGGGCCCTTCTCCAACATTCTTGCAGCTGGCGTTATTTTGCTCTTGTCTATTTTCCTCATTAATCCTGTGTTGGGGAAAGTGGTGCAGGAGGATGGAGTGCAGATCACTGGCTTTGTGAATGAATCCAGCATGGCATTTCCAGCAGAGAAAGCTGGCATAGGAAAAGGGGAAGTGATCCGGCAGATAGACAATATTCCCATTGCGTCCGTGGAAAATTTTACTGCGCTCTTGGAAACAAAAAAGCCAGGAGAGCAAATAAGCATTTTCACCAACAGAACGAGTTATCATGTTGTGTTAGCTGCAAATCCGGAGCATGCAGACAAGGCCTATTTGGGAGTGTACGTCACCCAGCATACGAAGATGAAGGAAAAGTTTATTGCTCAGTATGGCAGATGGACAGGGGAGTTTATTGTATGGGTTGGTGGCTTATTCTTCTGGCTGTTCCTCCTAAACTTAGGCATTGGCCTGTTTAATTTAGTTCCTCTGGGCCCTATTGACGGAGGCAGAATGCTCAAAACTGCCTTGGAGCATTTCTTCCCTCAGCAGAAGGCAATCAAGTACTGGAAATTCATCAGCATGGTATTTTTAGGATTGATTGTGGTGAATATTCTGTTTGCGTTTATGCGATAAGTTTTAAAATGGATTGCTTTTTCTCCATTTCATGATCTCCCTCATCCTCCTAGAACCAGAGTATCCCAGCAATATTGGTGCCGTTGCTAGAGTCATGGCAAACTTTGGCTTTTCTCAGCTAGTATTGATTAATCCGAAATGTAATTATCTCCATATGGATGCTGTTATGAGGGCTAAAAAGGGATCATCCATTTTGAAGAAAGCCAAAATCAAGGATTTCTCATACCTGAAAACATTCCATACTTTGATTGGCACTACTGCCCAGCTCGGCACTGGCTTTAATCTTCCGAGAAGCCCGATGACGTTGGAGCAGTTGGCAGAGCTATTGGAGGGTAAGCGGAGAGCAAACATAGGCTTACTGTTTGGCAGGGAAAGTATAGGATTGAAAAATAAGGAGATAGCACAGTGTGATTTCATGGTCACGATTCCTGCAGAGAAGCAGTATCCCACTTTGAACATCAGCCATGCAGTTGCTGTTGTGCTGTATGTCTTGCACAGAAAGTTTAAGGAAGGGCATACTGACCATATTCTTTTAGCTTCCAAGAGGGATAAGGAACAGATTCTGAAAATGCTCAATGAAGTATTGGATACATTAGAATTTTCCAAGCCAGAAAAAAAAGAGACCCAGAAGAAAGTTTGGAAACGAATAGTTGGAAAGGCATTCTTGACCAGAAAAGAGGCTTCTTCTCTGATGGGATTTTTGAGGAAGCTGCAGAAATGAATTCTTAGATAATAACTTACATTTATGCGACCAATTGCTTTTCCTTTTTCTTTTCTTGAAAATCCACATTGATAATTTTGTCAAACAAATCAGCTAAAAGTCTTACATAAGGATTGTGCATATTGAGCTTGCAGAGCTTTGCATTCCCGATGTTTCTGGTGTGCACGATGAGTTTTGATTTTTCTATTGCATCCCACATTCTAAACAGCGTTACTCTCGTAATGCCAGCTCCCTCTGCTATATCCCCGATAGAATGGTCTAATTCTCTTCCCTCCAATAAGTATTCAAAAACCCGTATCTTTGGGGTATCACCAAACAGTTCCCTGAACAAAGTTTTTTCATCCTGGAATTTCATTTTGTACCATTATGGAATATTTGCAATCAAGAGTGGCGTGATCGTTAAATACATCGTCAAAAACAGTGCAATAAGGAATAACACCGCAATCGTTATCTCTGCCAAATGCTTGCCGGCAGTTCTCTCTGTTTTCTTGATTAACTGGTTAATCCTTGCAACTTCCTGCATCTCCAATTCTATCTTTGCATGCTTAATCCATTCCTCAACAACCTTTCTTGCATAGCCTATCCTCTGGAGAGATTCCTGAATCAACGCTTCGGAAGCGCCTTTCTCTAAGGCTTTCCTGCAGTATTCCACCAATTCCTGTTCGAGCTGTTTATTCATGCTTCTCCCTCTTTCTCTAAAAAGGCCTTGACTCGTGCATCTCCTGCAGGCTTTGCATGTGCTCCAAGAGCATAATAAATTTTCTCTGCCTCTGGGCCCCAGGAATATTCTCCTTTTTCCTTTTCAATCCCTACCACCTTGAACTCCCCTAGCTCTGTGCCTTTCCTGAGATGATAATAGATAGACCTCAAGGTCACCCGAGGATAGATTTGCTTGTAAATCCTGTAGATATCATATCCATAGGCTTTGCCTTTGTAATGCAGAATCTCCACAATATGCTGCCGTATTTCTGATTTCACTGGCCGACCTCTTGGCATAATAG
>JACOVN010000160.1 GCA_016177315.1 Candidatus Woesearchaeota archaeon | reverse complement strand
CCACCATTCTCATTCAGCAATAGCTTTGGAGAAACGTATGGTGCCTGCCTGTCGGCAGTCTTTGAAGAGTATCACAAAGCTGGCTTTTTGTTTGACAGGCCCCATTTCGGGGAAGTGCTGAGCCCAGTCATCGTAGAAGAGGGTGGAGAATGGCAATTGGAGAGAAGGATTGTTCTCGCTGGGCAAAGATATTTTGGAGTCCACATTGTGCCTATTCCTGATGGAGACATGGACAAAAGAAATTACCAATGGGACCTTGCCTATAGAGTCCGCATACTCTTTCCAGCCTCTGTTGGAGATGCCTTCCAGAGAGATTTAGACCATCTCGTTCTATCCTTGGAGGGAGCGGAGGCCGTGAAGCATGTTGTGCAGCGGTTTGTCGGCTCTATGACACCGACGAGAGTGGAAGGCACCTTTATCCTCACCTATCCACCGAAGCCTTGAGAAAATTTCTCCCTAAGACATACTTTTTCTCTATTTGCACCACACCCTGCTTTGTTTTCTCACTTACTTTATCCAACACTGTATTAAAAATAACATAACTGACTGCAATCCCTGCTCCAAACAATAATCGTTCATACGCAACCACAGGAATTAAGTTGATCCATTGTCCTGCGGTCATCGGCACTGTCCATACCCAAGCTGCTCCACCCACTGCATGAGCAGTGAAAGTTGCTCCGTAGCTTCTCGCCAAGAGATGGTTTCGCAACGGTTTCAGTCTCGCCAGAATAGGAATAAGCCAGTATAAGGAGAAATACCAAACCTCCCTCCCAACAGGATGAGAAACAAAGGCAAGGATGCAGAGCGCTGGGATGAGGATATTCGCTTGAGCCCACTGTTTCTTCTCCTTCAAACTTCCAAAGTAGAATGCTGCAATAACCATGGGCAATAAACGATAGAGATTCAGCAGCGTGAACGTTTTTCCAAAAAGGACGAAATTGAGTAACTCTGCCAACAATACTGCGAGAGGCCCTAACACAGAACCTAAAAATCCTCCTGCAATAGGCCCAAAGAATTGGAACAAGGTAAAGAACTGGTTCTCTGTTCCAACCAAAGCAGAAAAATTAATTCTTTCTGCAAGAGCAGCAAGAACAATGAACAGAGCCAAGAAGTACACATGCTTTTTGGTGAATTGCATAATGCTGTTTTACCCCATCATGTTTGCCATCATGCCAGCGCTGGTCATGGCAAGACCGAAAAATATCAGGAACAAGAGCAAGAATCCTATGAGGAGAATGACAGGAATAATATACATCCAAATCGCCTTTGTCCTGGAAACACCATGGACTGCTTGCGTTCCGATAATCAAAAGCAAAATATCCCAGATCCAGATAATAAAACTTACAAAGGGAATCCAGCCGAGCAAGAGCTTCGGAGTTTGTGCGTATACTGCTAATTTGTAGGTTTCTGTGTATTCCGCCTTTCCACCAAAAATCAAAATCCAAAGATGCAAAATGCCGGCATAGATAAAGGAGCCGATGAGTTTTACGATGTAGCCAAAGATGCCCATGAAAATAATGAATATCGGCGTTATAGCCATGCCAGACCAGTACATCCACATACTCCTGGACATCATACCGAAAAGGCCCATCATCATGGAAGTGGTCAAGACAGCCATGAGCATACCGAGAATCGTAAACATGAGACTGACAACAGCATAATAACCAAACGCAGGGCCAATGCCTTTCTCCTGCTTTACTTGAGAAAAGAATTCTTTTGGCTTAGTTACGATTGCGCCTATTTTCTGGAAGAGATTCATAACCTGAAGAAAAAAGAGGGGGTTTTTAAAGTTTTGCTTATCCTGAATCGGGTTGTAGTGGTTCTTCGGATGGTTCTGGTTGCATAGGTCTATGCAAACCAACTCGCTCAATATCCTGAATCAATTTCGGATTAACAGTTTCCGTTCTTGGTTCAAAGTAGAAATTTCCATCTGCCTTCCTATCGATGGAGTAAAGTACATCGCCATCGTCCCCTCGCACCAAGAGCATATCAGCAATTTGTTCAAGCCTGCTTTCCTCCACACCAAGATTATGGGTGAGGTGAACTCTGATTGGATCCAGAGAAGTAACGCCTGGAAGATTTAGTGGAATTGATACTTGCTGCGAAGATCCTCCACCGCCACTTAATTCGTCGCCAGCCGTTACGTACAGAACCCTCGGATCGTACATGCTCCCACCCCAAATGTTTTTATCCAGCAAGTATGGGAAACTTGATATATATAAATCTATCTATGGTTTCCATCCCCCGCTCACCTCAATGTTCTCTCCTGTTATATGGTTTGCCTTGTCAGACAATAAAAATAATAGGGAATTGTCATTTCCCTTATTGTGATTCTATCTGCCCATGCACATTCTCCAAAGTCCTCGTTGCTTGACAGCGCTCGGAAGCGAGGCAATGCATAGAAAGCATGCTGGACTGGAGCTGGAGACTTGAGCAAAGTTTTTAAAGAAGCATATTTCTATGCTGTTCATGCCCAAGCCATTAGCGAAACAGGATTATAAGGAGGCGTTTTTCGGCTTTCTCTCTTTGGTAGTTATCGTTCTATTAGGATATGGTATATATCAATTCGTACAGTCCACGGATGGGGCAGGAGAAAAGGCTTGTGAAGCTCCCCTGGTGAAAATCGGCAACCGATGCTGTATGGACGCTGATGGTGATGGGTTCTGTGATCCTGAGAGAAAGGAAGCAGAGAAAGCAGCAGAGCAGGAGATTGCGATAGGAGAGGAAGAGCCAATACCAGAGGAGGAGCCTATAAGAAGAGAGGAGAAAAGGGTTGCAGCAGAGGAAGAAGAGCCTGGAGAACAAGGCCCTGTCTGTGGAAACGATGCTTGTGAAGCTGGAGAGGATACCTATTCCTGCTCAGAGGATTGTGAGACGAGAAAGCAGTATGTGGCAATCTTAGGGAAAATCACCAAGAGCCGGTCTACCGCAGCACAGTATATCAAGACAGAGAATAGAATATATGCATACCTGAAAGCCAAGGAAACGCTGTATGAGCTCTGCAGACCCTTGGATTCCTGCAGTGCCTATCTGCTCTTTGACGGCAGGGATAAGGAGGAATTGAAGATTCTGGTGGGAGACAGGGATGCGATGTTTGTCCACACATGCACCTACCGGGAATGCCTGGAGGACATGCATCCGGGGCTGCACAATGTTACCCTCGTGATAGAGGATGAACCCTTCATCGCCAAAGGCACGAAGGAAATGGACATGGGTTTCTTGGGGAGGGTGTAGGGTGTGAGTGTTGTGGT
>JACOVN010000159.1 GCA_016177315.1 Candidatus Woesearchaeota archaeon | reverse complement strand
TTTTCTTAATTCTTTTTCAGTGATGCCTACAGTAGAAAAAATTATACAGGATCGAAAAATTCCACAGGAACATGGAAATTGCTGAAGATATATTAAAAAAGTATATGCTGAGATGCATAGAACTTGCAAAACAGGCCCCAGATTCTGTTGGAAAACCATACGTAGGAGCATTAGTGCTTTCTAGGGATGGGGCCACCATAGTTGGAGAAGGTTATAGAACATTGGTCGAACATACGAATTATCTCCTACATGCGGAAAGAATGGCGTTGGAACAAGCCGGGCAAGCGGCAAAAGGCGGTGCATTAATCACGACATTGGAACCTTGTGTTCGTATTAAACCCACTCAGATATTTGCCTGTTGCGCTGAGTTAATCGTTGAACGAGGTATTGAAACGGTCATAATAGGGATGCTTGGTGGTTCTCCTTCTATGTCAATGGGTAGTGGTATTGCATACTTAAAAGCACATGGAATAGTTGTCAGAAGATATAGAGCATTGAATTCCAATATCCAAGCGGAACTTATGCCAAGAAAACCACTGGACTCGCTTCTTTCTATGCGACAGTAATAGTCGTATTACCACCCAAACCAAACTCCAAGAAAGTATGATAGGGCAAGCGAAACAAGAATAGAGACAATAATCGTAAGAAGGAACTGCAGCCATCTCCAGGGAATGACTGCTTCCAGCATTCTGTCGGTCGCAAACATGATGGCAAAGAATAGTACGAGAAAGAGGATAAGGTAAGGGAGTGTCATACCGAAGATGCTGATAGTTGCTATACCTGCATGGAAACTCATCTTCTACCCTCTTATTTTCATTAATCCTTGGGCCCGCAGTAGAAAATCTTCTCAATGGCAACATCTTCTGGCTTATACCCACCCACTTTTGCATGCAGCTTCTTTCCTAAACTTTCTCCTGAATCTGCTGCAACAGTTACTGCTTCTTGTGCTGCTGGCGTAGGGGTAAGTGTGCTCAGCGTTTGCTGTGTAGCACTGGCGGGTGTTTCACCAGGCTTCTGCTCCTGCCGCACTGGTGCAGCCTGCACATGCTTCGATCCTTCCAATCGCAATTGGTTAAGCTCTTGCTTCAGTGCTGATAACTGCTCCTGCATCGCTTTGAACTGCTCTGCCTGCTCGTTGAGCTGGTAATTGAGCTTCCTCAACTGCATGTTTAACTCATCAGGTTGGTGTTGATTATCCATTCGTTCCCGTATCTCTCTGGTTTGGGATCCTTTCGCAAGAAATTGCTCTGCCATCAAGGCAGCTTCCTCCATATTCCCGGCCATGCCTCTTTGCACTAATTCTTTCGTTAGCCTATTGACCTTCTGGATGCTTTCGATGTCCACTGTCTCTCACCTCTTTTTGTTCTGCGATAGGAACATTACGAAATTGCCCATTGCTCCAGCAATGGCTTTTCTCCTACTTTCTCTACCACTTTCCCTATAAAAAGGTAATGGTTTCCATGCTCCACTTTCTCGAGCAATTCGCACTCCAGATACCCAAGTGCATTCCTGATTCTCGGAGCATCAACCCTGGATGCTTCCACTCTCCGGAATCCAGCCTGCAGGAATTTGTCCAGGAATTTCCCGTTGTTCTGGAGGCATGCGTCTCTCTTTTCCTCCATGCTGCGTGGCATGAAATGAACAATGAAACATTTCCCCTTCTCAATCAGTTCAGCGAGAAAATGCTCCTTAGGAACGGAAATGGCATAATGCAATGGATTATTGCTCACCACCATGTGCCATGGCATCGCTGCAACCGTGTCTTTCTCCATGACCCTGCCGAAAATCTCTGTCTCAGCTCTCGCCGTGACAAAGACTTCCTTGAGCATTTATCTGTCCTCCTTCTGGGCATCAAAGTACCCTGCACGGATCGTGCCAAGGATGAAGTATACTCCATAAGCAATGTAGTGGATGAAGAAATTGCTCGTGAGGAACGGCTTGGTCAATAGTTCTATGATGATCATGAGGGTAGAGGCATAGATTGCCACATTGAAGAGCTGCTTCAACCGGATGTGGAAATGGATGAACCCCACTAAAAGGAAACCAATAACGCCAGACAAGAAGATGAGCAGGATGTATTTTGCCAATAGTGCAACGGCAAGCAGCAACAAAATGCCCGGCAAGAGGAGGAGGATCAGGGCAGTAGCCATGATGGCGAATTCTTGTTTCTGCTCCAGCAGCCTTCCCTCTCCTACGTCAAGGCTCTTTGGCTCTGTAAAGGGAAGGAACTTGTAGGTAATGCTGTCTTCCGTTATAAGAACTTTTGCCTTCCGCTCATTTTCCATATCCGTTGTATCAATCATGATGAGCGGATTTTGCTGGGGAAGGAGAAAGGGCCTGTTCATCTCCTGCTGGACATCAATATCCAGGCTGTTGAAGCTGGTTAATTGCTCTCGGAGATAGGCAGGAAGCTTGATCATATTCGGGATGGCGAGAAGGCACATCACTATCATAGTTAGGAAGAAGAGGGTAAAGAAGTACTTCCAGGAATCCTTCAGTTGGGCTTTGCTGAGCTTATTATAGGTTCGTGGGTTCAAGGAAGAAAGGACCGTCCTGAGAAACTGCTCTAGCTTCGCCATGGCTCACCTCTTTCTGGGACTATTTTAAGAAGGCTTATTTATAAACCTTGCGTTTTGTCCTGAGAAAAAGGGAAAAGGAAAAATTTAGAAAGATTTCTAGACACACGCTCCATCGCTACAACCAGTCATGTTACCTGTGCAGTTGTGTGTCGTATTCAGTGGTGCGTAATCTTCGGCGATACCAGTACAGTAAAATTCTCTCAGTATCGCTGCATCTAAGCAGACGTCGGTGAAGCTATATGGTACATCCTCATTATCTCCAGAAGTCGTTCCTTTGAGAGTAAAAGAGATGCCTCCATCAGTCTCACTGCAAGAATCCTTAGGATTCTCACTATTATCAGAGGGACTACTGCACTTACTGTCCCCATTTACTCCACCATAATCCTTATGACCATCACCATCATTGTCTAAGCCATCATT
>JACOVN010000002.1 GCA_016177315.1 Candidatus Woesearchaeota archaeon | reverse complement strand
ATGGAAAATATCCAAAAGACTTTAACTCATTTTCCTGCTGTTTCTCCTGCATATACCGGAAAGATTCCGTCTCCACTCGCAGCTATCCGCTCTTCTGCCTGTACCATGCACATTCCCTTCCTCCATACACATGCTTTCCTCTTTCGTCTCAGTATTGCTTCTGGATGGTAATGAAAACAGGAAGGTTTAAATAGTGTCCCTCATACCTCACTGCAGCATGACCTTAGACATTGATATAGGATTTGCAAGAGAACCAACGGGATTAGCAGCCTTCCTCAGACAAGAAGGGTATACACGAGTGGAGAGGCAAGACAAGGGATGCACGGTATATACCCAGCCAGAAGATTCCTGGCCCCAAGTACTGCATTTCCATCCGACAATAAAAGCAGCAGAAGGCGAGGTCCCGAACTGGGAGCGTTCGGGGCATACTATTGTGTCCGCAGTCAATATCAATTTTCCCACGGACAGTGCAGCTATGGACGAAGCAGAGCGATTATCCAAGAAAATAGTGCAGGCATTAGGCGGCATCCTATACGACAGCAACCTAGATGAATATTTTACCAGAGAAGAGCTATAACAAAGGCTTTTCCTCTTACAACAGGAACTTACGCCTCCTCCAACAGCCTCACGGCTCTCTCCCCCAACGTCAGCACAAAGTTCGCCAGCAAGGGCCCTCTCTCCTGGTTTAACAAAACCCTGTACGCTGCTTTGAAGAATTCCTTGGGTTCCAGATTCACAGTTTTGCAAATACCATAAAACTCATTGTGCAAATCTTTCTCGTTCCATTGTCTTTCTTTCAGTTTCTCAGCAACGAGATGCAATGCCTTCTTTTCTTCCGCAGACAGCTGCAGTCCTTCTGGCACTCTGTCCTGCAGCTTGAACTTTGTTTCTCCGGGCGCATACTTCTCCAGCCACACCCTTGCTCGCTCCACCAAAATAAAAATCTCTTTGTCCAGCTTTCCGTCATACGCATCTACTCTCTCTAATGCATGCACCATATCTTCTTTCTTGGTAAATACCTGTGCCAGTAATGCTGCATGAGTGAAGCTGATGGGCAACGGGAGATATTTTTTCCCCAGAGAGCAGATCTCCAAGAGTCTCTGGTAGTGCAGTTCCTCTTTCTCATTGTCTAATCTTTTCTCTCCTCCAGCAATTTGTACAGCTTCCTCATACTCCCGATACAGCAAAGGCAAGTCTTTCCAGGATAAACTCCTGGTTTTCATTAGCCGTTTATTGTAAAAATAATTCAATAATTCTGGCGGTGCAACCTCCAGCCATTCTCGAGGGTAGATGACATTCCCCAAGCTGGCTGACATTTTCTGATTATCGATCATGATGTGCTCATAGAAAATCGGCTCTGGCTTTGGAAAATCCAATACTCTTTCGCAAATCTCTGCATTCACCCAGAAGGCGGAGTTAGGGACTTGATATTCCTTGCCTGCTCCTTCGCTGCAAACCTTCCATAATGCCCACTGGCTTGCCCACTCGCTCTTCCACATCAGTTTGCCGTTGCACTGCATGGGATCATCAATGCCTTTATGCCCGCAGCCTTTTGCTGTGGTAGTTTCGAACTGATAATCCTGGCAGGTGTATTCTACCAATCCTTCCCTGAAGCCGGTTACTTTGGCAGTAATAATTTTGCCACACTTCTCGCAGATAGGCGTCCAAGGACTCCAACCAGGAGGCAATGGATGCTCTCGGTATTTGTTCTGGATCTCCCTAACCAGCTCCACTTGCTCCAGCAATTTCTTGATGAAAGGCTTGAAATGGCCTTTCTTGTATTCTTCTCGCATGGAATGCTTCTCCATCTTTACCGCAACGAATTCATTCAGCACTTCAAAGTATTCCAGCATGAAATGATCGGCATAGGAATCATGGCATCCTTCTGGATCTGGAACATCGCTGACCGACATGCCAAGGTACTCTTCAAATTTCTTTGGCACATTCTGCGGAACCTTTCTTAATGGATCCATATTCTCTGCAACCCAAATGAGCTTTGCCTTTACTCCCTTATCCTGCAAAGCCTTGAAGACAGAATAGCCTCGAATGGTATCGCTCAATCTGCCGATATGCAAAACGCCAGAGAGGCTTGCAGAAGTCTTAACAATGAATTCGTTAAATTTTGGGATTGGCTTATCCAAGTAATGATACTTCTTCCTGTTGATAATAGCATCTGCGAGCTGGTCTGCCCAGAAGAGCTCCTCTGTCTCTCGTTGTTTCTCCTGCTGTTTTCCCATTAGTGTTGGCATGGTGAGAGAGAACTATTTCTCTCTTTATAAAAATATTGGTGTGCTCCGTATGCTTTTTGCTGGAAATATTTATAAAGCTCGATACATATCGAGATGTATATGTCATCCTCGCGGAGGTTAAAAAGAGGTAGTTATAGACTTCTCTTACTGATGGTTCTCTTCCTTATTACTGCTTTGGTACCAACGATTGTAGCCCAAGCAAATCCTGGTTTCTGCCTTCCTGGAGGAGCAGGCCTTTGCCTCTTCGCTCTCATCGGTACCTGTGAAGTAGAGGATGCCATTTGCGTGCTGAACATCAACCTTTCTATTCCTGATGGTAGCTTCGTGCGGCTGAGCAACACCATCCTCATGTTCAACGGCACCTTCAATGGAAGTTTGGGAATTAATGCCAGTGGCACCCTTTCCATAGGCAATTCTTCCAACATTACGAATGGGAACCATAGCCTTGCTGGAGGGAATGACGCCCATTATTTCTTCTGGGTAGAACAAACAGCCACGTTCAATATGCAGGACTCTGTTATCGAAAAGACCGGTTGGCAAAACAACCCCTATAAGCGAGGCTTGGAAATCAGAAGCAAAATGCTGGCCTTTCGCAACAACACCATCCAGCAGTCTTTCTATGGCATGGTGTTGCAAGAGAGCAGCAATAATACCATCGAGAATAGCACCATTAAAGATATTCGTTCCTCTCCTGTCACTACTTATGGTGTTTTGATAAACAACTCTCACAATAACAGTTTTGTTAATGTTGTTTTGCGAGATTTCGACGATCCGGGAACAACCGCCGAGAGAGCTATGTTAGTGTGGGCTTCAGAAAATACTTCGATTCGAAACAGTACCTTTGTCCATATGAAAGGCGGGGGAATATTGCTGCTCTACAGCAATAAGACTACCATAGAAAATAATAGAATCATAAACTTTTCCAGCGGGATTACATTTGGAACCGATTCGTTCTTCAACAATGTGACAAATAACACGATTGCAGAAGCATTGTTAGCCTCTGGCGCAACTTCCCTTTCTATCGCAAACACCGGGAATAGAGTTATTGGTAATGCCATATACAATATTTCCAATCAAAGTACCTTCCCTTATATACTCGCCTCTCTTATCCATGTTGCTGATCCTGCTGTCATTGCGGATAATCAAATTTTTCAGAATTCCTATAAGGGGAGCATCATCAAGGTAACGAAGGATGGGGGAGTCAATATAACCAACAATACTTTCCGGGACAATACTCGTGGAACAGGAATCGAAGATAGCGTTGGAGGAGCTGCGACAACCAGTAACCGTTATGAGAACAACAGTTTCATCAACAATACTGTGCTTGGCATCTCGGTACAGTGGAATCTTACCAGAGTGCAGAACAATACGTTCATCAACCATTCTGGGGTTGGCATTCTGGCGGGTACGGCCACTGGTGGAACGACCAATACCCGCTATAACCTTACGATTAGGGAAAATGTGTTTCAGTACCATGGAGAAGATAGTAACGATTACCCGATCCAGATTATTAGGGTAAAGAATAGCACTATCGAGAGAAATACCATGTTTGTGACTACCGCAGATTATGACCTGTTCTTAGATACAGGCGCCACCATGAATGTTACCCTGAATCATTTCCTCTCCAAAGGGGTTGGTGGCTCTGGGGCAAGCAGCTCCTCGTTCTGCAACAATGTGGATAGCCTTCAGGAGGGGAATTTCTACAACGAGAGCATTACACCGGAGAATATGGGGCCTGGGGATTGTGGGATGGTGAACATCACTTCCGTGGAAGAGAGCTGTCCACCGAGGTACATTGGAGTGTTCTGGAGAAGGCAGAGCGCCTTCCTGCCAGTTACGTATGATTTATATGCAGTGAATAATTTGACGTTAGAAGAGACCCTCGTAGCTACCACAGATAAGCTCCGTGCCTGGATTGATGGGAACATTTTGAGTGCTGGCAATTATACCTTTAAACTTGTTCCCTTCATCACACAATTTGAAAGACATAATGGAACGAATAATAAAACTTCTGAAGGTATTGAAATCTGCTTTAATTCTGATTGTGAAAAGCCACACGTCGTTCCACGAATTAATGACACTTGGAAGCAGAATTTAGCCACATGGATTAATGCTACCGTGACAGATAATAGAGCAGTGGATAACGTTTCTGCCAATGTGACCGACCCAAACAATAATCTGATAACGATGAAGTTATTACCCCCAATAAAACCACTGAAGGATCATATGGTTGAGTATGATTATAGGAATGGGAGTTTCACGACTATAGGTTCTGGAATTAACGATTTTGAAATTAACGAATGGTTAAATATATCAGGCCCGATTAAAGTCAATCAAGGAGGTATTCCTGAGTTTATTGTTGCAAATTTTACGCTCAACGCATCCTGCATCCCTCGATTCAATTTTAGTTGGGCATTCTTCTCTTGGGATGATCGTGGTGATGCCGAATCAAATAACTGGGACGATTTAATCTTGAACCTCTCTATTTTTAACCATACTAATCGAGAATACCAAATGATTGGAACTAATTTCAGCGAGTTTCGTTTAGGTGGTGTTGGCTCAAGATGCAATGTGGTTAAATTGGGGGTGGAAATCCATCCTGACTTTTTAGAAAATAGCATTATAAATTTTTCATTGCACATTGATATAACGGATAATAATCCAACGGGGGAAGCTTATCCAGGTCCCAATGCCACAATTTGTGACGACGAGTCTGTTGATGTAGAACCCTTAGCCATACGAGCGAAATTCATCTGGTCGAGAATCCAACCAGGACATATCTATAGGGGGTTATATAACGATACAGGTACGTTGGGAATATACAATGTGAAGTATTTTGCGAATGACACATCTAATAATATTAATGATTTAGTAAGTACATCATTCGAGGTGCTACCATGAAAAAGAAAATTATTTTTTTATTATTATGCATTTTAATAATATTTACCGTAGCACAATTAAGTGCTAGTACGCACCATTTCGACAGCGAAGGATTTTGCATTCAATCTTCTCAGGCAAAGGTTATTGATCTTCGCATTGAAGATGCAAATATTACATTGTATAATAATGCACATAAAAATGGAACAGGGTATTCTGTTGCAAGCGGAGATATTAACAATGACGGTACAGATGACTTTATCATCAGTACTATAAGTAGTATTCCGTCTATTGTCCTACCAGAACGAGCAAATGTAGTGCAAGCAATCTTTGGAAAATCAGACTTTCCTGCTACGACAGCCATCAATTTAAGTGATATTGATACTGTGGATCTTACTATATTTTGGCAACACCCAAGTTCCTCTGATTTTGGATTTTCTGTTGCTACAGGAGATATCAATGGAGATGGTATTCCGGATATTGCCATGACTTCCAGAAGGGCAGTTTTTGCCCTTTATGGTTCAGAGAATCTGAGAGGACTTATTAACCTTGCAGTACAGGATGCAAATATCAGTATAGATTTTAATGGTGTATCCAGCTATTTTGGTTTTTCGATTGCATTAGGGGATGTTAATGGCGATAGCTTTGATGATCTTGTCTTTAGTGATTCGCAATATAAGGAAGGCGGAGATGATACCGGGAAAGTCTATGTTGTATATGGAAGAGGCGATGGAAATTTTCGGCTCGATCTGTTAGCAGAAGGTGCCGATATAACTATCCGTGGTGAAAGAGCAGGCAATTGGATTGGCAATGATCTTGCAGTAGAAGATATCAATAATGATGGAATAGAAGATATTCTCATCGGTGCTAGAGACGTCGAAGAAAATGGAGAGGGGTACATTATCTTTGGAAGCAGAGATTTTCCGCCAAGGCATGTTATCAAGATTGACGCGAATACAGTCACTATTGTTGGCGAGAATCCTAATGACCGATTTGGGAATTCTGTAGCTATAGGTGATATTAACGCCGACGGTTTGAAAGAAATACTCATCGGCGCTCCAAAAGCGGATATTCCTGGAAAAGAGAACATAGGAAAAGCTTATATTCTCGACGCAGAGCGGATAAAAGCCGGGACTAACGATATTCTTTCCTTGAATCCTGTCATTGTTGTTGGAGAGAATGCCGGAGACCATCTAGGGAATACGGTTAGTGTAGGAGACATTAATGCTGACTTGATAAATGATATTGCGATTGGTGCCGCGGAAAACTCAGACCCTTCAAACTTTGATAGTGAGCTCTTGAAGTCCTATCTGTTCTATGGAACAAAAGAATTCTTAAATCTAGGTAGGATAGACCTTTCCACACAGGCAGCGAACATTACCATCTTAGAGGACAATATTAAATGCAATACACCAACAGGTATGCGTCTTAGTAACAACAATGTTTGTGGATTTGAGCCAGAATTCCTTCCCTTTGCTGCAGGGGATATTAATGCTGACTTTGTGAATGATATTATCCTTGGTATGCCTTCTGCAGTTCCTCTTTTTATGGATCTCGGTGGAGAAGGAAATGGATACGTCATTTATGGTGAAGGCTGTCCTTGCGACGGTCTATTGGAAATCAAGCCTGGTAAAAACCAAGGAGAATTAAAACACGGTTGTAGTCCAGGAACATGGAAAATAGGTCAGAGAAAGATTGGATGGAATCAAGGATAATTCAATAATTCTTAAACAATATTATTCCTTCCACCTTTTTCCTATAGCGGCACAGTACGAT
>JACOVN010000165.1 GCA_016177315.1 Candidatus Woesearchaeota archaeon | reverse complement strand
GCCGCATACGTTTCCACAGAGCCACAGAATAGCCATGAGCCAATGGGTGGAAGCAGCCGGAGTCCTCTCAGAGTTTCTCCCATCGGGACATGTCAGGTACAGGAAGTTAAGGGAATTTCTCCACGACCGTACCATCCTACGAATGGTACTATCCAAACACACCACCCCAGTAACGGGAATGGGGCTTTTATAGATTCTGAGAAAGAAGCTGCACAACAGAGAGTTTTCAAGGCGCTCTATCAACAAACGGGCATGGATGGAATTTTCGCGGCATACCAGTTGGAAGGGAGAACTGGATTGGATCTTGATGAAGCGATGCTCCTTGTTGGACATGTAGGAATGGGGAATGTACGAGAAACGTTCAGAATGATGGACCAGGGCTTAGCAGCAGAAGATGCAGTGGAAATGCTCTATCAGGGAGGACCATTAGCGGTGCTGATGGAACAGGAGAGGAACAGATTTAGGATTCCTGAGAATATCTTAGTGAGCGATGTTCCAGACCGAGACCGAGAGGCGTATGTTGGCAGAGAACCTTTCCGAAAGAAATTTGAGGCATTGCCGGGTGGCATTTTCACTGGTCGGCATACGTTAGAGGAAATTCTCCATAATCACGAGCGAGCGCAGGAAAGGAGCGCGTAATTTTCATCTATGGTATGTTCTTACCATGCTAGGAGACTAGCGAATTCTCTCGAGAAGCTAAGTACGGGTTCATGTCCATGACCATTATTCTATTATCCTTATCATACACAACAGGGTTGATGGGCAATGGCTTCGGATGCACCTTCATGAGATAGTATGTATGCTGCTGGAAACGCAAAGCTGAATTATGGTAATCCTCCACTACCAGAGAGCCGATTTCTTCAAAGATAAATAGGTGTTCGAGCAGGCGGTACAGAGATCCATTGTAAACTTTATTATCATAATTTGGGAGAGCTGTTCGATTAAACTCTTTTACTGCAATAGCATAGACTGGCTTTTCCTTTGCCAGCGTATACAGTTCCGTTAACCATGGAATGTATTGCTCGGGAGTTCCATAGAGGGGATGGGAGAGTGTTGCTCTGCTTCCATAGTATTCCAGAAATCGTGCATCCTCCATGGCAAGCACCACTGCCTGTTCTTCTGTTTGATTGCCTACAAAGAGGGAGAAAGCTTTAATGCCATTGTAGTCCTTCCGGTAGGAGAGTAAGGGATAGGCTGTAACAATCATCCATCCAAGAATGAGGATCACACAGAAAAGAGCAAGTGCTTTTCGCTTTCTGTAGAGATAGGATAAAGGGAGGGTCATGAAAATGATAAAAGGAGGCAAAATGTCTATCAAGAACCGTGAAGTATAGCCCGAGGTGTTGCTGAAGTAGAAAAAGTGGAATGCCCAGAGCAAAAGAAAGAGGATAGTCGCTTTTTGTTTCTTGAATACAAAGAAACTCAAAAGCATACCGAAAATGGAAAGGAACCATCCAAAGAACGTCAAAGAAACGATTAGATCTACCAGACCATAGAGCAAGATGTTCGAGAAGGGATGAAGAAAGGCAACCGTTCCATGGGGATTGTAGGCAGCAGAGCGAAGGGTAAAGAGGGTATTGTAGAGAATTCCCCAGAGGTACCACCAGAGGAGAAGGCTGAGGGAAAGAAGGAAGGGGAGAAGCAACGCAGCAACATGGGAGAGAAGCATGGATTCTCTTGCGCCTGGTGTCCTGTTCTTTGGAACATACCTCGACGCCTGAACAACAAGCCATAATCCATACAAGAGAAAGAGAGGAGCAAGGGCAAGGCTAGATTCTCGGATGCTGACTGCAAAAACGAACGTAAGACTAGCAACAGCAAGATAACCCCAATGATGTTTTCTTCCATACAAAGCAAGGAAAAGGAGAGAAAGGAGTAGAAAAAAGATGGTCATGCTATGCTCTTTTCCCATTGTCGATTGGGATAGATACAGGGGAGAAAAGGAAAAAAACAAGGTTGCAGTATACGTAAGGAATCTGTTCTGGAACCATCCCCAAACCAAGAATGCAAATAAAACAATAGCGAGGCTGCTGAATATTGCACCAGTAAGTAAAGGTATTCTTTCTGCTGTATTGCCAGTCAGGGAAGCATAAGGCAGGTAGAAGAGGTAATTGAGGAGCACAGAGCCTGGCCGGATATTGGTACCTGGAACAAAGTTTCCTTCCTGAAACATCTGTTCCATGCCTTTTGCAAGGACAACATCGTCGTAATGGAAGAGACCATCATTAAGATAATAGATACGGATGGAAAAGGAAAGGAGAAAAATCAGAGCAACAATCAGGAGAAACTGCTTTTGCTCTTGCTTGAGGGCTTTACGTGCTTTTCTTAAGCCGGTAGCCCATGGTTGTATCTTCGATTGCATAGCCCTTCTCCTGTACTTGTTCTCGCAACTGATCTGCTAACTGCCAGTTCCTTGCCTTTCTTGCTTGCTCTCTTTTCTCTGCCAAGGTAAGGATTTCTTGAGGGATCTTTATTTCTTCCGATTCCAGAATCCCTAACACGGTATCAAAATCCAGCATCAAACGATAGGCTGCCTTTGCATCCGTACTGCTTAAGGCATGCTCTGCCATGGCTTTGTTTACATCCTTCATGAAATCGAAAATGACTGCTAGTGCATTGCTAATGTTTACATCCTCATCCATCTCCTTTTCAAAATCTTTCTTCGCTTTTTCGATCAGCCTGGTAATGCTCTTTCCTTTTCCTGCTCCTTTCCAACTCTTGAGTTTATCCACAAAATCCTGCATTCGCTGGATTGTAGAGGCCGCTGCATGCAATCCTTCTTCAGTAAAGTTCAAAGGGTAGCGGTAATGGGCAGAGAGGAGCAGATAGCGAATGGCCTTAGAATGATGACCCTTCTGCAGTAAGTCTCTCAGCGTAAAGAAATTTCCCAGGCTCTTCGCCATTTTCTTTCCTTCCACCAATAAATGCTCGTTGTGGAACCAGTAGTTGACAAACTTTTTTCCTGTTGCTGCCTCTGATTGGGCAATTTCATTCTCATGATGGGGAAAGATGAGGTCAATGCCACCAGCATGAATATCAAAGGTTTCTCCCAGATATTTCATAGACATAGCTGAACATTCAATGTGCCAGCCAGGCCTTCCCTCTCCCAAGGAGGTTTTCCAGGAAGGCTCTTGTTCCTTCTTTGCCTTCCACAGAACAAAATCCTTGGCATTTTGCTTTTCATACTCGTCTGCATCCACTCTTGCTCCTTCCTTCTGCTCTTCTAATTTTATTTTAGACAGTTTTCCATAATGCTTGAATTTCGCAATCCGGTAATAGACAGAATCTTCACTCTCATAGGTAAAGGTCTTCTTCTTGAGTTTCTGAATTAAAGCGATCATTTCCTTGATATGCTCTGTTGCTCTGGGAAAAATATCTGCCTTGTCAATAGTAAGGGTTTCTAAATCCTCAAAAAAGGCTTTTTCGTATCTTTTCGTATATTCCTGCAATGGAATGCCTTCTTTCTGAGCATTGCTTATTGTTTTGTCATCAACG
>JACOVN010000011.1 GCA_016177315.1 Candidatus Woesearchaeota archaeon | reverse complement strand
CTCTGGAGCAGCTACGGTAACCCAGTCTGCCCCTGTTTTCATCACTCCCAATGCTGCCAAAGCGCATAAGCCAGCTGCTCCAACATAATCCTCAGAGCCTGCAACAACCAGCACTCTGCCAAAGTCTCCCTTTTTGCTCTCCTTGGGCCTGGGAGAGAGTTTGAGGATGGAATGCGTTAGGGTTTTCATGCTGCTTTTCCGAACAGCTTCTTCGCAGTTTCTCTGCTTTTTCTTTCTTGCTCTTCTGTTGCACCGATATGGATGCCATGACGTTCTGCTAAGCGATAGATATCATGAACATTTAAATGAAGGAATTCTGCCGCCTTGATAGCGGAAATTCTTCCCTCTGCAACGAGTCGTAGAGCATATTCTTCTGCACCCTCATAGAGTAATTTCCGTAATGCTGTCGTTTTATCGATATATTCATCCCTCGATTTGAGATTGACCAGTTCCAATAATTGCTTTGGTATCCGCAGTGGGTAAGAGATTGTTTCCATTTTATTTCCCTCCTAATTCTTTTTTTGCTGATTGATAAGCATGAGGCTTGATGATGGGCTTTATTTTTTCCAATGCTCTCAGTGCTGCTCTTGAATTTCTTTTTCCCACCATAATAATAAGAGTTGTGGGAGTGAGGAATGGGATATGCTGCTGCTCCAGTTCTCGTAAAAATTTTTGATCATCGCTAACAATGGCATTTGCCTTTATTTTCTTATACAATGCTATGCAGGAAGACTCACCTTTTTCTGCGCCTCTCTTTTTTTCCACCAGTGTCTTTTCCACTGCTATGTTTCCCTTTTTGATCTGCTCTTCTATAGCAAAGGCATCTTCATAGAGGCGCTTTTTCCCTTCTTGGACTGCCTCTTGATATATGCTATCGCTTATGATACACCGCACCTCTCTTGCCACTTGCTCCAAAATCCCTGCTTTTGCCAGTTTAATGAGTCCATCCGCATCTAATACAATCTACTTCATTTTTATACAAAATTATACAATTATATAAAGCTTTCGCTTTTCCGTGGGTAGAAATTTTATACTACTTAAAAGTAAAAAAGGTGAAAAGATTTAAATAATAGTACCAGTGTTCTATTAGGCTTATGGGATTTATAACATTCATGGAACGGCTACTTGATATAGAAAAGATTCCTGTCTATAATCTCAATGACTTGATCATTCACTGCCTCCTACAGAGGACAAAGGATGAAGAAGATATACCTGAAGTTAGCATAGAAAAGGCATTGCAGAACGTATTGGGAAGAGAGGTAGAATTTCTACCATATGCAAGAGGTGTACCTCTCAGAGACGAGGAGAAATTCAGGAGAGATATAACTTATATAGCTGAAAGCCGTTACGCTGTTCGGAGAAAACTCAATGGAAGCATCAATGGCTTTGCTGTACAGGATGGAAGAATGGCGCCAGATCTGGAAAGAAGAAAGGTAAAATCACTAGACAGCTTAACTCCAAGAGAATGGGTAACGGTACTCTTCCATATGACAGGGAAACGACCAGTATGGAATCAGCCCTATGCATGCCTTACCCTGTATAGGCACGAAGACGAACAGGAGATAGAAATACAGTTTTACCTAGCAGATATGAAAATTCATTTGGAAGGGGATAAGGTAAAAGAAACAGTAGCAAAAGTAAAGAAGCCAGAATATTTAGGAATGCCCGTACCATTAGTAAGAACGGTGAGTATAGCTTATGCATTGGAAATAGCAAAGCATACAGCGCCGTGCACAGGACAAAGGTAGATATTTTACTTCGTAATTTTCCCTCCTCCAGCTGGCAGCACCCGAATAATCTCATCCAGCTCTCCGCCAACCTGCTTCCGGATTCTCTTGGCCAAATCAGAGGCTTTTTCATGTCCCTGCAGGACTTTCAGCAATTTTGTGCAGTGCTGCTGGACTGCTGCAAGAGGGCCTGCCATAATCTCCCCTTCTGCAGTTATGCCAATGGCGCAATCCATTTCGACAGAGATATAGTTGGTTTTGCCCCGGATCATAAATGCTCCTTTGGGCATATACTCCCCAGCTTCTGTTGTTTTGCTCACCTGTTCTGGCTTCACCCAGAAGACTTCGATGCTCGTCAGCCCTAGCTTCCAGGCCCGAGAGAATGTGCAAGTGGCATTTGCAACTTCTTGTATTGTGGCAGCACCAATTTCCTTTCCAGAATTGCTGTTTTTCTTCACCACAAAGAAGGGAGATCCGGCCATGTCAGTGTGGAACACAACATCATGCTTCTCTGTATGCTTCTTAATGACAATTTCATTGGTTGTTGCGTCCCTACCACCAATCACCAAAAAACCCTCCGAACTTTTAAACCAGCGAAATTTTTCATACCACTGCATCTTCCGCTTTACTGCTTCCTGTTTCTCTGCAGCCTTCTCCTGCTGATGCTGGATTTTTTGCTGCTCTTGTTCCCTGTCTCGCTTTGCTTTCTCTAGCATGGCTACTGCTCCAGCCAGTTTTTTCTTTGCCTTCTTGGCCTGCTCAAAGTACAGTGCAGCATTTTGTTGCAGAGTCTTCCGCATGTCCAGGACAATCTTCATAAACACAGCAAAACGAATATGGCTTTTTATAGTTTTCCTAAATCTTGGATGACAGGAAATAACCTCCTTCTAGTCGCGTTTCCACCTCCACGCAAACCTTCTCAGAAAAAGCTTTCCCCCTGGAAGAGGTCATGCTCCTGCTGCCTACCTCTCTGAGCAGGGCAGGAGAGCAGAGTGCTACTCTTGCCATAAACTGTTGAGTACGTAGGCTCGCCAAGGGCCTATATTTTTTGCTCGCCAAATTTAATCGGAGCGTATATCTCTTGTTTTCTTCTTCTCGTTGCAAGAAGGACGATAAGAGTAATAATCGACATCATAAGAAGCACTGCAAGAGCTGTAAAAACAAATAGGTTCTCACTCACAAATCCAAGGAATGCGCCAGTTATAGCACCGAAACCACTGCCCGTCGTTCCTGCTTGGAAAGCAGTGGAAGCTCCTGTTGCAGTTGCTCCAGTTGAAGGCCCAGCACTTGAACCAGTACTGCCGGATTGGCTACTAGCAGAAGCCGAGGCGGAACCAGCAGAGCTTGTTCCAGCTGACGCAGCACTTGCAGCAGATGAGCCAGTACTACCTGTTCCGGCTATCCCTCCTGTCGTTCCTCTACCTGCTGCCCCTCCGCCACCGCTGCCTCTACCTGCCCCACCACCAGGGTTCCCACCACCAGGTTGTGATTGAGAGTTGATGGTAATTGCTTTCTCTCCCTCGCTTCCTTTTGGCGAATAATCAAAGTAGGAAAAGACTGTATCAGTTCCAATAAACGCTGGATCGATACTGTCAGTATTGAGAGAATAGAAATAGCAGCCGTCTTTCGCATCAATGAAGTTCATGCTTAATTCCTGTCCACCACCTGCGATTAATTTAGCACCGGTGGAATAATCCTGATTGATATCTAGCGTTACTTTGGCAATGCCGCCTCTTTGTTCTAAAGGGTATTCTACTGTAAGCTCATCTGCATCGTTCTGGTCATCCTCATCTGTTTGCTCAAAGAAAACACCGTAGGTGGAGAGACCTTGTCTAATGTCTTCATCCTGCAAGGATTGTATTCTCATAACCTCAAACAATTTATATCCTGCAGCGCAATTCACTATCCCAGGAACGCTATGATACGTGAAGGCTCCGGCAGCATTAATGCAGAGATACGCGTTAAGCACATTCAAATCAATTTCATTAATAGCTCGTTTGGTGATGTTAATGGTGATAATCTCATCTATATTCACATTAAAGGGGCCTGCTTCATCAAATTCGGAGCGGAGCGTCGTAAGGGTCATGTTTATTGATGTAGCATCTTGATAAGGACAAGCTTCGTTATCTTCGCTACTGATTGGTCTTCCGCTCTGTTTCAGCAAGGCATTAGTACATTGCATGCCTAAATCTACCATGCCACCACCCTCAATAACAATCTTCACTCTATCGTCATCATCGATTTTGCCATTAGCATTGAGATCGATTGCAAGACTGAAGTTATTCGTTCGATTACCAACTGCAACCAGATATCTATCAGCTCCAAATTCTAAATACCCTATACCTAAGAGGCCGCCAACCTCTGGTATGCGTACACTTTCATCGTATGTCATTTCAACCTGTCCCAGTCCTAGATCCGTAAAGAATATCTCTTTCTTATCAGTATCGAGATGCTCAAAAACCAATACATGGGTCTTCCCAGTAGGGGAATGCTCATTAGTCAAATAGAATCCATCATCTTCTTGGATACAGTAAATAGGGTTTGGACCTTGTACCTTATCAGAATCTTTTTCATAGCATTCCCTAAAGTACCATTCATCATCCTCATCTCCATACTTGAAGCCTTCTCCTGCATCATTGCTGTTGTCCATCAACGGAACGATATAATCAAGGCCTTCCCGTGAGGTGAACTTCAAGCTATAGGAGTCGTCACCAGAGGAGTCAATCTTCAGGATGCTGACTCCTGTGTCTTGCAATCCTTCGTAGACAATGTCCCAGTTATTGTTCAGCATACCCTGGGGCTCGTCTAAGAATTCTCTCAGGCCATGGCCTGGCCGGATATAGACATGACCTTTCAGAGCATCCGCTTTCAGGCGATATTGTACGCTGATGATGGCAAAGATACTTCCATTGAGGGACCCTACGATATTGACCAAGGCATCATCAACGAGCACATCATTAACTGTTACACCATCCGTATCATATTGGTTATCTTCGTAATCATTGTCCTCCCACACCACTGTGTTGAATCCATCGTAAAGCGTCAATTTCACTGTTTTAGTTGCAGTATCGATAGCAGTACTTTTAATAAGGTAGGATTCGCCTAAAATGTGTAGTGTTTTTCCTTCCAAGTCAGGAAGTTTATCATCTTCCACTTTGCTCTTCAAGCCAGCCTCGAATTCTAGCTCGTATTCAGACATGATATCTCCATCCTTAAAGAATAGGTAATGATTAACAATGTCATCTTCATCTTCGTCAAAAGTAATTTTCCCAGAAGGAATCGTTCCAATGTTAACCCATTCATCCGTTGCACCTTCTTCAAATCTGAGAAATTGCTTTACTGCTGTCGTTCCTTGGTCAGTTGTTTTGGAATAGCTTTTCAGAAGCTTTGGCATGAAAGCCTCTGTTACTGTTTCCAGTATATCTCCAATTCGTTCATTAATTTCTAGTTTATCTGCCGGTCCACCAATAGAGGCAGATTCTGAAACTGGTTCGCCATCATACGGTTCTCCTGCAAACTGATCAATGACATGGAATCTGGCATAGATGGTATCATCTTCGGTGAAGGTATCTTGTGGGTTGAGAAAGCCTGCATCCTCAAACGTTTCCAAATTCTGGATGATGTATCGCTCAGCGTCAGGATCCAAATCCTGCGGAATAGCTGGGTCAGGGCATTCAAGAGCCAGTACAGCTGAAACTAGCGAAAGGAAAAGAAACAACAGGAATCCCACCGCCTTAACGCATTTCATGCCTGATCACCCAACTGCCCTGATTGAGTGGTGAAAAGTGAGAATCTGTATAAATACTTTTCTCTTCACTCCTCCGTCTGATTAATCAACCGACTTACTTGTTCTCTGATTTCATCTGATGTTAAGCTCTGATTCTCCCAGATCAAGACTCTGTTATTTAAGTTGACTATATTGGTAAACTGCTCTGTTCCTGTAACATAATTAAATGCCCATCTTTGCACTCCTTTCATCGCCACCTTATCAAAGCTGCCCCACTTCTGGTTATTATTTGGATATCGGATATACACCTTCTGGTCAGTAAAAATACTCCTATTTGTTTCCAAAGAGCTGTTAATGCCTTGTTCTATTGCAATTCTGCCTTTTGACTCTGTTGCACCATTCTGTGTTTCTTCTTGAGTGAGCTCTACGGAAGGTCGCTGTATAGCGAAATACTGAATAGTGAGGTTATCTATCCTATAAACATCATTCAAATCACCATCTAAGAGGCCAAAGTGATAGAGATTTTTATTTTCAGGGCTTAAGGTTGTATTGGACCTGTTGAAAAGGTAGAAAGAGGTATCATCCTTGTTTGGCCGGACATTGGCATTGTACCATTGCCCTGGAATAACGACGGTATTCATATTAAAGTTCAGTCCTTCCCTGGAGGCATACATGTTATTTGCCTGATCATACAACTGGGCACCTTTGTTGGTGATAAAATTATCTTGGTATCCCATCATGCTCCAAGTTCCACTCAGGCCTTTCCTCCATGTCCAGTCAAAGGTGATGTTGTAGTAATGCCTATCATAGGTTTTTATCGTCTGCACATAATCCTGCCAATTTAGGCCATCATCAGGATCTAAAACTAATACTCCATTGGTAATGGTTGGCTGTATTGCCATAGCAGACCATTCCCATTTTGTTGTATCCAAAGAGCCAGAAAAGGAAGCATTGCCAAAATCATCAAAGAAAAGATATACTTTATCTTCGTCATAGCTCGGGAATGCTATTATGGAGGGATTTCCATAATAGAGGGCATAGTTCTTATCGTCAAAACTATTTGCAGTAATGTTTGCGTCTAAAGCAAAGGCAATGACAGTATCTGGCCTATTGCATCCAGACGCTAGCTGGAAGATCCAGTCCAATGCTGTCGTATTCTGATAGATTATTCGGAGATCACTGCAATCGCTGTTGAGTTTGCCTGCTGCTATTAAGCCCGCGGTATCAACCGTTATGTTCATAGTGAAATCTGTTGGCAGAGCATCTTGGGTAAGATTGTTGGTAATATTAATGAACTGCCTATATTTCCAGTTTGCATCCCACCAACCGGGGTTTGGTGTTAGTGTTAGGTTGGCATTCGTTGCCACATTGTTGCTCTCATTCAGTTCTTCCACCACATCATGGAAATCCACTATGGCGGTGTAAATCGTGTTATTAGCGTCATTGGAGATGTTGAAGCCAAAACTGAATATTTGGCTCACGTTGACATTGGCAGTAAAAGTCTGGTTCTCAAAGCTAACGTTATTGAAAGCATCCATGAAAACATTGTACGCTGGCGCTTTTCCAATATTGCTGATGTTAATGCCTATCCTCCTCATATTGGTTTGATTGTCGAAATGGACAGATAGGTTAATGGTTAAGTCCGGTAAGGGTGGCTTCTCAAAGTCATCGAAGAAAGATGCATTGGTGGTATACGCATTGAAGATAGTATCATAAGTGCTTGTAGAGTTTTTTAGCTTGATGAAGCTTATAACATACGGCCCATTAATCTTAGATTGGTAGATTGCTGTCCCATTGAGGAGGATGGGGATGGTGTACTGCCCAATGCCCAAATTGCCTGTATTATTGGTGAAATTCAAGACAAACTGATCGAATTCATCCCTCAGTTCTCCTTCGATGATGTAAGTGTCTGGCGTTGTAGCGTTAATAGTAACATTCAGCTCTAGCCATTCCGAGAGATTGTTATTGTTTTCGTCTCTTTTTCCATCAATAAACTGCCGTATATAGGAGGTTTTCGCAAAATCCTTCCAGATGTATAAAGCAGTGGAATGGTTGGTATCAAAGAGCTTGTTGCCAATCTGTACTCTATCCACGATATAAGTGGTGTTGCTGTGGGTAGACTTGATGGTTTCGTTGCTGACGTTTACAGGGATTGTTTGGTTACCATTGACAAGCGTTACCTCTGCTGTCTGGGAAATAGAGGAGATATTTTTATAGGTCAAGAAAACAGAAACATTAACTGTTTCTGCGAGGGTAGAATTGATGGAGAGGTTGATCTGGATGTAGTTATTGTTGAAGTTACCATCTTTAATTGTTCCTAAGGCAATGCCTTTCTCGTAGTCGGCATAGAATTGGGTGGAGATTTTGTCTTTTCTGTAGACCAAAACACTGAGATTATTAAAGATGCGGATAGAATAGTTGTATATCTGCTGGGACATAAGTGTACTATTAAACGTAATATTGACCGTTCCCTGCCCTATTACTAAGTTAGTTGCGTTGGTGGTATTCGAGATGATACCATTTTTATCTATCAAATCTGCAAGGAAGAGGTAATCTCCTGCCGTCTTGACATCGGTGGTAAGTGTTAAGATTAACGTATCATTTAAGCCGTTGCTATTTCGATCTTCCATGACATCTTTAAAGGCCGTGATATTTATGTTCCCCGCATTTACCGAAAGGTTGAAAGAATCTATTAATTCTTCTATAGTCTTATTTCCCGCTGATGCGGTTGGGAGTAGGCAAATTGCTATAAATAGTGTTATCACCATCAAAAGCTTCTTTGTCCGCATTTTGCTGATGGTTATCATTTTAGATTCTGATTCCCATATACAAAAATTCTAGTATGAGATTCTCCTGGTTTTTTGAATCTTCCAATTATGGCATTCCATGGGTAGTTTTCGGAGAGGCCGTTGATAAGGAGGTTTAGAGTGCTCTTTAAGTAAATCCTGCGGAATTCTTTGGTTGGTTTGGTAGATGTCATTTTTATGCGAACAAAGTTAATGGTGGAGCTGGTCCCATAG
>JACOVN010000150.1 GCA_016177315.1 Candidatus Woesearchaeota archaeon | reverse complement strand
TAACCAATGGATGGAAGGGAAATGTCTTCTTTGTGCTAATTTTGCATCTAAAGCCCAGAATGCTTTGGTGACTCTCAGTGTGCCTTGGGTCACTGGCTCAGAAAAGTCTCCTCCTGGAGGAGAGACAGCTCCAATAATCGTAACAGAACCTTCCTTCTTGGTTCCTAATGGAACGACAATGCCTGCTCTTTCATAAAATTCTGCCAGTCTTGTGGATAAATATGCAGGATATCCTTCCTCTCCCGGCATCTCTTCCAGTCGTGAAGAAATTTCTCTCATCGCCTCTGCCCATCTGGATGTGGAGTCTGCCATCAAGGCAACACTATAACCCATATCCCTATAATATTCTGCCATGGTTACTCCAGTATAGATGCTTGCCTCTCTTGCTGCCACCGGCATATTGGAAGTGTTGGCAATCAAGACTGTTCTGTTCATCAATGGCTTCCCTGTTTTTGGGTCTGTTAAATGCGGAAATTCAGTCAATACCTCTGTCATCTCATTGCCTCGCTCTCCACAACCAATATAGACAATGATGTCTGCATCTGACCATTTTGCAAGCTGTTGCTGAGAAACTGTTTTCCCGGCCCCAAATGGTCCCGGAATCGCTGCAGTGCCTCCCTTTGCCAACGGAAACAGCACATCAAAAATTCTCTGCCCAGTAATCAAGGGCTTGCTTGGTGCAAATTTTCTTGTCACAGGCCTGGATATTCTTACCGGCCATTCCTGCTTCAATCTCAATGCATGCTTATCATCAATCTTTCCAATTACCTCTTCAACAGTAAACTTTCCAGACTTCAATTCTGTAATCTTGCCTTGCATCCCTGGCGGCACCATAATTTTGTGCATCAAACCGGGCGTTTCCTCTACTTCTCCAATGATATCGCCTCCTTTTACGACATCCCCTTTCTTCACCGTGGCCTTGAATTCCCATTTTTTCTTTGCATCCAATCCAGGAGCATCCACCCCTCGCTGGATGAAATCTCCCATTTGCACCTTGAGCACAGGCAATGGCCGCTGGATGCCATCGTAGATGCTCGTCAGCATGCCAGGGCCGAGCTCTACGGATAACGGCCTTTTGGTGTTGATAACTGGCTCTCCAGGCTTCATGCCAGAAGTATCTTCATACACTTGGATGGTAACTTTGTCTCCATCAATCTGGATGACTTCTCCCATCAGCTTTTCCTTTCCCACTCTCACGACATCATACATCCTTGCCTTGAGCCCTTTGGCTACTACAACGGGCCCTGCAATTCTGTAGAGGATTCCCTTATCACTTCCCTTCATTTCCGTTTCTTCCATGACTGCTGTTTGCTTTGCCATACTCATCACCTTTCTTCTCAACCCCACAAATCCACACCAATCGATTTTAAAATCATCTTGCGCAATGCATCCTGGGCTTCTGCCTCTATGGAAAGCACCACCACAACCGGCTTTACTGATGCCTGGATTTCTTCTCTCCGGTATTCATTTAACTTTTCCATGGTTCGTGCATCCGTTATGATAATTCCGATAGCAGGATCCTGTTTTAACTCCATTATCTTTTTCTCCGGATTTTCCTTTTCCTCCAGTTCTATGATGCGCTTCACTCCGGCTAATTGAAAGCCGAGCACAAATTCTGAACTTCCGATAACTGCAACTTCTAGCATGTTCATCCTCCAATAACCAGGCAGCGCTCGATAAACCTCTCCTCAACACCGAGCTGCTTCCCTTTGATAATGGTTTTCAAATTTTTTATCTCGACTTCCTTGGCAAACATATACCCTAAAATAACATTCACAGATAAGGGATGCTGATGCAAGAGCAGCACTGCCTCATCGAGGAGATTTTTCTTCAATTCCAATTCGAGGCTTACCAGGCTTTTTTCCCTTTCCTGCTCCAGCTTTCTCACAATTTTTTCAAAATTCAGCTTTTCCAACTCCTTGAAAAGCTCTTCGATACTCAAATCCAGCAACCGCTTCACGGTTCTCATAGTCAGTTCTTCTCCCGGAAAAAAGAGGTACTGCATAATTTTGTCTTTTTCAATGCCTGCACGCTTCAGCCTAAAGAGATTGGTGATATTCAAGACGTCAATTTCCTTTCTGAGAAATGCTGCGAACAGTTTTCCCTGCTTCGGCAATTGTTTCGTGAATTCCAGCATTTCTGTGTAATACCCATGGTCTAGCAGGTTTTCCAGTGCAAAAATATCTTTATTTTTCTCAAATGCGCTATATGCCGCTTTCAGCGCAGGAATGTTCAATGCAAAGATAATATCCTTCATGCTTTCCTTTTCTGCAAGCCCTTCGAGGAATGCTATAGAATACGTTCCAGCAGGCATGAGAAGCTTCTTGATCTCTCCCGGTTTTTCTCCAACAAACTTCCCCCTCAGTATCGTTTTGATGTTCCAAACATCCTTCCTTCTGAGGTATGCGTCAATCAATGCTCGCAACTCTGGCGGAGAAATTCTCCGCAATTTTTCATAGGCCATAGCCAAATTCATGTTCAATGCCCTTTCCAGTAAATCTGCACCCGTATACTGCACTCCTAATGCATCGATTTCTTTCTTATACTCCAGCTCTTCCAAGAATTTTGTAATCTCTCCCGGTCGCATCTTGAGGAGCTTCTGGTAGTCTTCTGGCTTGATGAGCTTCCCTTTCATGGCGCTCACGCGTGCATAGGTATAGGGATAAAAGCCTAGTTTGATCTTCCTGATCTTTTCTGTTTCCCACATCTT
>JACOVN010000158.1 GCA_016177315.1 Candidatus Woesearchaeota archaeon | reverse complement strand
CAGCAGAATATTTTGCCTATGAGAAGGATATGCATGTTCTCGTTATTTTGACGGATATGACCAATTACTGCGAGAGCTTGAGGGAGATTGGCGCTGCGAGAGAGGAAATTCCTGGCAGAAGAGGGTATCCTGGATATATGTATACGGACTTAGCAATGATTTACGAGAGAGCAGGAATGGTGAAAGGCAAGAAAGGCAGCATTACGCAATTCCCTATCCTCACCATGGTCGGGGATGATATAACCCATCCCATTCCAGACTTGACTGGGTACATTACCGAAGGGCAGATTGTCTTGAGCAGGGAATTGCACAGGAAAGGAGTTTATCCACCGATCGATGTTCTGCCTTCGTTGTCTAGGCTGATGAACCTCGGGATTGGGAAGGGAAAAACCAGAGAGGACCATAAACAGGTTTCTGATCAGATGTATGCCTTCTATGCAGAAGGAAGAGACTTGCGAGGGTTGGTGGCTATTGTCGGAGAGGAGGCATTGTCAGAGAGAGATAGAAGGTTATTAAAGTTTGCAGCAAGCTTTGAGGACAGATTTGTCCGGCAGGGAAGGAATGAGGATAGGAGTATTCAAGGAACATTGAATCTGGGCTGGGAACTGCTCGCCAGGATCCCAAGGAAAGAATTGACCAGGATGAGCGAGGAGTTGAAGCAACAGTACTACAAGGAAGCTAAGGGAGAGGAGAAGAAGGCAGAGAAAGTTGCTGCATAAGGATTATGGTAGATGTCAAGCCAACCAGAAGCGAATTGATGAAGCTGAAGAAGAGGATTGTGCTAGCTAGGTCTGGCTACAATTTGTTGAAGAAAAAGAGGGATGGCTTGATTCTGGAGTTCTTTGAAATTTTGAAGAATGCAAAAAAAGTCAGAGAGGGGTTGGTGAAACAGTATAGAGAAGCTTTGCACATCATGAATATTGCCAGAACCATGGAGTCGGATTTGAAGATCAAGAGCATTGCCTTGGCAGTGAAGGAAAGACCGCAAGTAAAGGTAGAGACCAAAAATATCATGGGAGTGTTAGTTCCAAAGATTGCTGCAGGAGCCGTGAAGAAGCAATTATTTCAAAGAGGGTATAGCGTTGCCAGTAGTTCCTCTGCCATTGATCAGGCTGCGGAGGCGTATGAGAGGGTTGTTGAGTTAGTGGTATTAGCAGCAGAAACAGAGACTGCGATGAAAAAATTGCTGCAGGAGATTGAGAAAACCAAGAGAAGAGTGAATGCACTGGAATTTAAGGTGATTCCGGAGTTGGATACACTGCGGAAATTTATTTCTCTCAGATTGGAGGAGATGGAGCGGGAGAATATTTTCCGTATGAAACGGATTAAGGCGTAGGTTCCTGTATTCTAGCTTCAAGTGAACCATATCCGGGAATATTAAAAGCAAGAATATCCTGATATTGATTTAATATTCTACCAAAGAATGCCCAATTCGCTTTGGACTACTCATTACTCTCGATCGAAAACTTTATATACTACAGCTCATTATATAGCTACTATGGCAACAACCATTCAAATCAGTAAAAAGCTCCAACACACTCTCCAGAAGAGGAAGCTGTATGAGAAGGAAAGCTACGAGGAGGTAATTTGGAATTTATTAGAGGATACCATGGAGCTCTCCAAGGAAGCTAAAGCTCAACTCAGACAAGCAGAAGAGGATATCAAAGCAGGAAGAGTCCATACACTGGAAAAGGTGAAAAAGGAGCTCGGGTTAGATGTATGAAATTGTCTTCTCTGATACTGCATTGAAGGAGCTCAAGAAGTTAGAAAAGGTAATACAGGAAAGGATTCTTGTACGTTTAAACAGAATACGGGTAAGGCCGGAGGTATATGTAAAACGACTCGTTGGTGAACCATATTATTCCATGCGTATCGGGGATTATAGAGTCATTCTCGATATACAACGAGGAAAATTGATTATTATGATAGTAACACTAGGTCACCGGAAGAATATTTATGGTAGATTATGAGTATTGTTCCCAAAAACTATATAAACCCCATCCCCTAATTTCCATGAATCATTTTATCGGGGTGGTCGCTATGCCAAACTTCGTGGAAGTTGCTAAAGTTGCTGACATCAGAGCAGGAGAAGGAAAGGTTGTAAATGTGAAAGGAACTCCTGTTGCTCTCTTCAATGTGGATGGGAATTTCCATGCGATGAGCAATACCTGCCTCCACATGGGAGGACCGTTAGGAGAAGGCTTCTTAGAAGGAAAGAAAGTAACTTGTCCCTGGCATGGATGGGAGTATGATGTTTCTACTGGCATTTGCGAGCTTTCTGGAGCAAAGGTTGCCAGCTACAAAGTCAAGGTGGAAGAGGGAAAGGTATTGGTGGCAATAGATTAGATAAAAAAATGACAATTGAAGGAATTTTGAGGAAATTGTTTCCAAGGCGGCAAGCATTAGGTCCTAGCATTACAGTAGATCCGGAGATTGATCCAAAATGGTTAGAAGATCTCCTTGATAAAGAATTCCCCTATCTAAGTGACTGTGAGTGGCTCTTTAGATCAGTATATCATTCAGTTTTGGGTAGTTTACAAGCATGGATAAGAGAGTTTAAAGAGAAAAATGGAATTACGCATATTAGAGAAGAGCGAGATGTCCGGAGAGCATGGTTTGACACGCCAAAAATAGTAGAAACAATAGAGGGACATGTATCAGCTTTGATATATGTAAGCAGAGGAGTCAGATTAAGGCTAGCGTATTATTCACATCGTATAGGCGCATTACCCTTTAGCGAGCGTATTGCCAAAACTGTCGCTAGTTCTTATACAACATATCTTGTTGAGTATACAAACACGCGTCTGTTTACAGGGCAGCAAAAGCCTTAAATATCCCTCTCTTTCTTATTCCTGCATGGCCTTAACCAAAGAGCAGTTCCAGCAGATCAGGGAGGAGCTGGATTATTGCAATAAGCCCTTATTCTTCTTTGATGATGATCCGGATGGCTTGGCAAGCTTTCTGTTGCTCTACCGGTACAAGAGAGAAGGAAAAGGCATCCCAGTCAAATCCACGCCAAAAGTGGATGACAAATTTGTGAGAAATGTAGAGGAGTACCAACCAGACAAAGTGTTCATTGTGGATATTCCTATGGTCGAGCAATCTTTCCTCGATCAGGTTTCCATGCCAGTCATTTGGATCGACCACCATACACCGTGCAAGAGGAGCAAAGTGAAATATTTCAATCCCAGAATGAACGATCCGGAAGATAATCCTTCTACAGCAGTGAATTGCTATTTTGTTGTCCAACAGGATCTCTGGATTGCCATGGTGGGAGCAGTGGGAGATTGGCAACTGCCTTCCTTTACTGCAGAGTTCCAGAAACAGTATCCAGACTTATTGCCAAAAACAGTCAAGAAACCAGAGCAGGCGTTGTTCCAGTCTAAGCTTGGAGAATTGGTAAAAATTTTTGCCTTTATCCTCAAAGGTAAAGCATCGGAGATCAAGAAGTACGTCAATATTCTTACGAGAATTCAAAATCCCTACGAGATTTTAGAACAGAAAACCGCACAAGGAAAATTTGTTTATAAGAAATATCAGGAAATCAATAAGCTCTATGCAACATTGCTACAGAAAGCAAAACAGGCAAAAACGAAAGATTCCTTCTTAATTTTCAAATATCCGGATGATAAAATGAGCTTTACGAAAGAGTTAAGCAATGAATTACTCTTTCTGCATCCAGAGAAATTGATAATCGTTGGCAGAGTAAAATCGGGAGAAGTAAAGATTAGCCTTCGCTCCTCCAAAATGAAGTTAAATCAAATCCTTCAGAAAGCATTGGAAGGTTTGCCAGAGAGCTATGGCGGAGGGCATGAATATGCTTGTGGAGCAGTGGTGAAGGAGAAGGATTTTGAACCATTCATTGCCAATCTGAGAGATTTGACTAAACAATAGAAAAAGAGAGGGAACATGCTGAACAGGATCAAAGGACAAGTTGCAGTATTCATTGCCGGCTTTTGCTTCAGCTTGATAGGGATTTTCATCAAGAAGATTGGGACAGACATCCCTATCATGAGCCTGACCTTTGTTAGGGTGTTTATTGGTCTTCTCTTCCTGGCCGTTACCGTTCCCTTTTTGGACAAAACCATTTTTCATCCCAACAGAAAGGATCTCAAAGATTATGCTATTATTGGTTTCTTAATGGCAGTGAATTTTGTCCTGATCAATGCGGCATTCCTCTATGCTCCAGTCTCCAACGTCAACCTTATCAATACGATGTATGTTGTCTTTACCTTCCTGTTTTCTTACATCTTCCTCAAGGAGGCTTTTACCAGGAAAATGATCATGGCTGCTGCTCTGGGTTTTATTGGTTTATCCTTCATCCATCCGTTCCAGAATGAATACATGCTGGGGAATATGCTCTCCTTATCGAATGCCATCGTCTTTGGCTTAATCCTGGTTTATTTGCGAAGAGAAGAGAAGCATCATTCTCTCGCAGTCACGTTTTGGTTTATGCTTTTTACTGCCATATTTTTGTTGCCGTTCCCCTTCCTCTATGGCCTTGGCTCTTGGCAAGCACATATCCCCGCATTATTAGGCTTAGGCATTCTTTCTACTGGATTGAGCTACCTCCTGCTGGATTATGGATTAGAATTCATCACCGCAGACTTGGCCTCCCTTATCATCATGCTCACCACCCCCTTATTGGCCATTTTCTTTGCTGTCTGGCTGCTTGGCGAAACATTGCATTTCAGCATGGTCATTGGTGGAGTAATGCTGTTGATTGCTGGCCTTATTTTAGAGTTCCATGTCAAGTCTGCAAGGCACAGAATAAGGCACTGATAGAGGATCACTGTTCTTTGTAAAATACTTCCGCATACTTGAAACCAGTCCCGAGTGCTGATTTCCAATTTCTGCAGAAAACGACTGGTGCTAATTGCAGTAGAGAGGATTTCTGGCTCTGGAAGTGTTGCAGAACAGAAAATTTCTGTCCGATAGTTTGAGAAATGTCCACTACTAACTTCGGCATAGGTTTCTGCCGAAAATCTAAGCTCCAGAGCGGGAAGAGGAGAATATCGCCAGTATACTGCACTGTATGGACTGCTTGCAGGACAGCATCGTGCACATTCCGGTGATTCTTGAAGCGCATTTCTCCAGTAACATGGGTATAGATTTGCTTTGGCTTGTATCGTTTGATCAACGATAGCATTTTCTCATGCACCCATGGTTTCTTAATTTCCTTGCTCAGGGCAATGTCGTTAATGTCGAAGAAAATAGTTTTTGAGATTCCCAATGCTTTGGAAGCCCTCACGCATTCCTGCGTAATGTCCTCCGGCTTGTAGATCTTCTTCAACAGCCATTGATGCTTACTGTCGCAGGAGAAAACAGTATGGATAATCTGCTTTCCTTGCTTTGCATATTTTGCAATCGTGCCCCCCATGCCCAGGATAGCGTCGTCTGGGTGAGAGCAGAAAATCAAGATGGTTTCCTTCTTGCCAGCCATGGAATGCGACGGCCGGGATTCGAACCCGGACACCCGGCTGTCTTTGACGCTAGTCAAAGAATCAGGAATCTTTGATGCTAGCGTGTGGAAGGCCGAAGTCATGCCGTTAGACCACCGTCGCAACAGAGCGTTGAGTTAGAAATTGATTTATAAAGGTTATGATAGAAAAAGATTTGACTTACGGCCACCATTTCATCCAGGAATCGATGGAGAAATTGCCTGCTCCAACCAATAGCAGGGCTAAAGCGGCAGCGAGAATGAGGAGATCAAACTCCCAGCCAATCTTGTCATGTGCTGAAAAAGGTATTTTCCAAACCACGATTTTGTAGTACAATGCACCGAGCATGATAACGGCAAGGACAATGCCAGCAATCTCTGTCAGAAAGCCAAGAATGCTCGTGATGGATACAAACAGCTCTGCCAATCCCAGAAAAACGACCCTCCAGGGTCTCCAGTGAAGACCGTCTGCAGTAGCATGTACATTGCGCAGTTTCTGCATGCCATGGTAAAAGAAGATAATGCCAATTGCCAATCGCAGAGCAATCAATCCAATATCATACCAGCCCTCGAGGGGGATGAGGAGCATAAAGGGAGGTTATTTTTAGAATATATAAATATTTCCTTACTCTTGGCTTTGATAGCGGCGGCAATGAACGGATAAACGCTAATCCTTGTGGCCCAACACCATAAGTAGAGCTATGGTTTGAAATTTTCACGTCTTCGTCCTATTAATGAACAGGCTCACCTCTGCAGTAATGTTTTCCTCTGTCATATTCTCGCGTTCCCATGTATTAAGGATATTGCTGATGTTAGTCATATTGGTGAAAGGATTGTTAGAGAAATTGTAGTTGAACATCCATCGCTGAGAAGTGGAATTCACAAATTTATCGAACGTGCCTATTTTCTGGTCGTTATCCTCATACCTAAGGTAGACCTGCTGATCGGTGAAAATGGTTCTGTTGGTTTCTGGCAAAGAGCTATTTGTGCCTATTTCTGTCGCATTTCTGCCTTCTGTCTCGTTGGCTATTTTCTCTACTTTGATAGTAATCATTTTTTCATCAACATCTTCTGTATCCGTCACATTAAATTTAATCCTGTAGTTCCCTGTCGTGTTAGGCGTCCAGATAAAAACGCCAGTATCCGGATTGAAAGAATCTCCGAAGGTGGCATTGTGGTTATAAGTCAGTTTATCATTATTCCCATCAGTTGCATTGGCATCGATAGTAAGGGGAGTATTAACAAACATGGTGATATTCTGTAACGGATCCATGATGGGCTCAATGTTGATGATCTTCACCTTCTGGGAGATCTCTGTTCTGCACTTCCCCGCTGTATCGCAGAATACAACCTCAAACTGCCAGATATCATCTTTTCTTGTTTTACTGGAATCAATGGTGGAGTTGATGTTGCTCAGGTTGCTGTTGAATTGTGTGACATTCAAAATGCCATTGTTGAACCATCGGAAGGTAACATTGGTTTGGTTCAAACCATTACCATTAGTATAGAGGTACGTGCCCGTAAGATTTTCATTGTGGAATGCTAAGCCAATATCGGTATCGGGGAATGTCTGGTTGAGGAGGTGTTCCGTGGCCATAATATCATCATAGGTGACATTCTCATTCCCGAATAATCCAATGCTCCCTGCAGCGAAGTTCCTATTCTCTGGCGCATCCCCGCTAATATTCCTGATGATGGCCGGACTTCCAAAATCGATGCCATCAGTGGAGTTGTACACATAGATCATTTCACCATCGACTATTACCCGTATCCATCCAACATTATTCGGGAAAACAAGGTCAAAGGAGCTGTTGAGAAGAACTCCATCCTCTTCACTGATCGAGCTATTTCTTACATAGTACAATCCAAATGTCTCACCGCTCTTGTAGAGGCGATATCCCGAAGCCCTGGAGGTGTCATTCCACCGGAAGGCTATCCCGGCATCATCATTGCCTGGATCTTCCTCTCGGATTCTCACCTTTACCTGAAAGGTGAAGTTCTGGAATCTGCCTTTTAAGGAAGGCTCTTCCACGAACAAGTAATGGATGAACGCCGGGGGGCTTTCTGTCGTATGATTCAGAACGATTGTTGGATTTCCATTTTCGTCCAATCCCGTTGAAACTGTCCAGTTGCCTTTGAAGGAAGTATTGCTCCTGGAGGTGTTCCAAAAGCCATTGCTGGTGGCGTTAATCGGGCCGAGCGCCCAGTTCTCGAAATTTTCCACCAAAAAGTGCTCTCCTCTCCATGGAGTGGAATTCAGGGAATTGTTCGTGACAATCCTCGGGAACGCGCCAGCTTCGGTGAGGTTCTTTACGTTGATCCTGATGGTTTCGTTGTCTGAGGCATTGCCATCAGTGACGTTGAAATTGACCATGAAGAGGCCAGTGGCATTGGGAGTCCAGTTGTAGACGCCGTTGGTTGTATTAAAGGAGTCCCCGAAGGTTGCGTTGTGGCCATAAATCAATGGATCATTCTCTGGGTCAGTTGCGTCTGCATCTATCGATAAAGTTTTTCCTATAAAGGCCGTTCTGTCGCCAATCGAGATTAAGGTTGGTGGGAAATTGAGAATGGGCAATACTTCGATGGTGATGATTTCCCAATCTATTGCTAGTCCAT
>JACOVN010000164.1 GCA_016177315.1 Candidatus Woesearchaeota archaeon | reverse complement strand
TATAATATTCTTCCTTATCCATGGTGCACTGCACTTGCAATTTTGCAGAGTAAGTCTTTTCCTCTTCTTTCTGTCTTTGTTGTATCAATGCCTGGATTTCTTGTAAAGAAAAGAGGTGGTTGTGCTTGGAAGCAGCGAATTCCATTGTTTTATTCATTCCTCGGTCAGTATGCACCGTCAGAGGAAAGGTGTAGAGGAACTCTTCGTCAAGGCCTTCCTCCAGCTTGAGAATCCAGTATATCCTCTTTTCCTCTCCTGGCTTGAGAGCAATGTACTGCTTTCTCTCTCCGAGCATTTCCAATTTCGTTGTTCGCGAAATGCCCATCATCGCTGATTGGTAATAATTCCGGAGATTCTTCATAACAACCTCAACGGCATTATACCCTCCCAACCCAGTTTTTTCTTTCAATAGGTTGACTTCAAAGCTGACATCAGGACTGAGCAATGCCCCTTGCTCCAACACATTGGCTGTAATCTTGAGATCTCCAGTCGCAGCATCCACATCCCTCCCTCGCCATGCATACTGCAGAGAAGTCTCTCCTGCATCCAAGCTGTATTTTGCAATGACGTGCGTTGGATCGACATAGCCAAATTCCTCATACGTCACATCAAAAGGAACCCAGCCATAGCCTGGAAAGTAAATCTCTGCCCATCCATGAGGCCCCCATCGTTCTGGAAAGAGTGGAGAGCTCGTATAAGAAATGCCAGACACGAATCTGGCCGGAATGCCAATGCTTCGTGCCATTGCAATGAACAAAGCAGTTAATTCATCGCACACTCCTTGCTTATTTTCCAGAACCCAGGTTGCAGATTTAGAGGCTTTGGCTGTAACTGTGGATAAATTGTAGGCAATGTTCTCCACGGTCCAAACTGCCAGCTTGTGCACTGTAAGATAAAGATCATCCTCCCCTTCTACAATCTTTGATGCCAAAGCACTAATTCGTTCATCGTCTGAATCAATAATGGCTTGTGGTCTAAGATAGGGCTCTATGGCACTTGGCACTTGCCGAATAGGAAAGGAAATTTTCTTGATTATTTTTGGAAAATCATTCTGCACCTTCACCTGGTGCTGTAAAGAAAAATCCAAGACAGTCCCTTGCGGAGATTGCCAGAAGAATGCTACTCCCTGCTCATTGCTTTCTTTTGGAACAGGACGCATAGCTTCGGAGAGAATCTCTTGGTTCTCTGTTTCTCTTGGGAAAAAGGTGACATTCAAGGCAACGAAATCCACGAAGCTCTGGGAGGTTTCCTTCTTCAATAGCACGTTTCCCTTAATGGTAGTATCCAGGACAAGGTAGCTGCTGTCAAAGACCCAGATGGGGGATTCCTGGGCTGTAACAGAAGAGAAAATAAACAGAAGCAGGCAGGCAATAAGGAGTCTTTTCATGCCAGGAACTGCGCTATAGCTTATTTAAATATTTACCCTGATTTTGCTACTACTTTAGAATCCTCAAACAGCGAAAGCTTTAAATACTCCCTGCTCTTCCCCCATCTTCGGGGGTGTAGATCGCGTTATTAGCCATATTTGCTATTCACCTCTTTTTCCCGAGCAGAGCCTCGCAAGAGGCTTTGCTAGGGTTTAAAATCTGATTTATAGGTATATCTTATATTCCTTCCTTGCTTATCTTCTCCTCTTTCCCTTTTTTCGCTGCCTCTCATACACGCTCTTCGCAATCACAAATCCTATACTAATGCCAATGACAAAAATAAGAATGTTGGCCCATTCTTCTACAGGGATGTCCAGAGAGAATGAGTATTCCGGAAAGTACATATCCAGATTGCTCAGTTCCAAAGCATATTCAGCATACAGCAATGCGGAAATGGGGTTGTCATCCTTTAAACTGTTTGCATACTCATAGTAACTGTATCCAAGAATCGGGAAAATGTCTCTTTCTGTCTGCTCAGCTATACTTTTCTCTGCAGCTGCCAGTTTTCTTGCAAGCAGACTGCCAATATTCTCCTGGTCAACACCGATAGAGCTTAATACCGTATTCACCTGGGCTTTTGCAATCGTCGCTTTAGACAAGCAAAGGGCATAGTTGCCCCTTGCCAAATCGATGTAGGCTCTCTCGATATCCTGCCGGACATTGGGCAGGAGATTAGGGAAAAAGAGCTGGAGGTATTGGTAATGCTCTTCTGCCTCGGCAATCTTATCGATGCATGAGCGCTTCAAATTCTTTTCCTCTAGAGCAAATTTCTTCCCTTTCGTGTCGAAGAATTTGTTCCAGGAGATGGCGCTGTTAATCCGTTCAATGGAAAAGGCAAGGTTCTGCAATGCATCCTCCTCATCCTTCTCCAATGCTTCTTTGCTGAGATTGAGGAAATCATTTGCCTCAATGAGCCTATCTTTTACTACCATAAAAGTCTCCAGGTCTGTAATGGTTTGGATTTCTTTTGTATTCGTTTTCCTATTCTGTTCATTGATGGTTTCCTGCGTTTTTTCCTGCAGTTGCCGAATATCCTCCTTACTCAAATTCCGTTGCTCCAGCAGGAGGAGGGAGTACTTCACATTGGAACCAAAACAGTAGCTGGCAGCAGAGTAGTATCTTTCTCCGTTGTAGAACTTCCATCCGTCCTGCGTTGCGTTGACTGCCTCCATCCAGATACTGGAGTTCCAATTTGGAGTTTCCTCGACACGCTGCTGCAGTTCGGAGCTTCGCTGGCAGAGACTCTCTGCCAAGTGCCGCATGGTTTCGGTATAACTCGTGTGAATCGTAATCTCCCTTCTCTGCTTGCTGGGCGGTTTGCCAGTGAACTCCTTCAGCGCTTCATCGATAGTCCCTACAGAAACAATCTCCAAGCCTCGCTTCCTCCCATAGTCTGTAAGGTTAATGGTAGTATTCCCCTCCGCAATGATCTCCCGCTCAATGGGAACCAACACTTTCTTTACCCCTGCCTGTCTTGCAGCATTGATCTTTTCCTTCAAATAGCCGACAGGACCAATCAGCTCTCCAGAATTAATCGTGCCTGTGATAGCAACGCTCTGGTTCAGAGAAATATCATTCAGCAACGAAATAGTGAGAATCGTTACAGCAGCACCAGCAGAAGGCCCTCCAATAATAGAAGACTCAGCTTCAATCGTGTAGAAGAAATCATACCTGTCGCAGTTATTCTCCAGGTATTTGCAGGCAATTTCCTTGGCAAATCGTGTAGAAATTTGCGTATCAATCTTCGATGCAGGAGAGGATTCCATGAACACTCTTCCTTCTCCTGGCTTGATTTCCAGATGCAACTCTGCTGCGCTCCCCTTGATTCCTGCTGGTGTTTCCGTGACTGCAAGGAGCTTCATGCTCCCCTTCTTCTGTGCCGTCACTGCTGGCGCCAAAAGCAGAACAAGGAGGATGAGCAGCGAGAGCAATTTCCTATCGTTTCCTGACATACCGTTCCGCTCGCTTGATCATCTCCTTCTTCAATCCAACAAAGAAGCCCTCTTTTTTGCCGGAGGCATAGGTTACTTCCTTCGGGAGGATAATCTTGTTTAGGCTTGGATGCTCCACATCAATGTGCATAACCCGTGCCCCGGACTTTCCCTTCTGATGAATGTACACTTTCGCATTCCAAAGCCGTATTTTACCCGCACCCGGACCGCTCACGCTCCCACCAGGGGAAAAGAATGAGGGATGTTTTAAAAGCTTTTCTACCAAAAACCTTTTATACAAAAAAGGCTACTCTGCTGTTATGGGAAAAATGGTGAGCAAAAAGGCACTGGTCGCAGGTCAAATATTCCTCTACCTCTTTACCTTGGTCATTGTCGTGCTCGTCCTCATTTTTGGCTATCGCATGGTTTCCAATTTCCAGGATCGCTCAGAGGAATTAACCCTGTTGAAATTCAAGAAGGATTTACAGGCAACGATTGAGGGAGTTACTTTTGGCACAAAGAAAGTGAGAACTTTTGACGTTCCACCCGGATATAAGGATTTCTGGCTGATCGATCCAGCAACGATGGGCAAATGCCCTTACGCAGACAGAGTTCCCCCATTGATTCAGGACAGCATCAACAGCGGCTCTCCCCATAATGCTTTTCTTCTTGGCCCAGAGAAGTTTGAAGCTTGGGAGATGAGAAGGGTGTATGTGGATTTTGGCTGTGTCTTTGCAGAGATTTCTCGTAATCAGCTTCAGCTGACGTTGTCGAAAGGAGCAGAATAATGGAATCTCTTTTTCTGTTTCATCGCGTTTGCTGAAAGAATAACAGCCAGAGCAGAAAGAAGAATATGCTGATGCCGAGCACGATGTAGAGG
>JACOVN010000010.1 GCA_016177315.1 Candidatus Woesearchaeota archaeon | reverse complement strand
CGGGGTTCGAATCCCTGCCCCCTCATACTCATTGAAAGAGGCCGTGTATGCCTGAACAAGAAGCAAAGCAAAGCATTCCTGCAAAGCGTTCCTATAGTGTAGAAATTATTCTCATGTTATTTATCCTTGCATTGCTCATTGGTTCAGTAGTATATTTCTATATCCAACAAAGAACGATTGGAGGAAAGGCCATTGCAACGCCAGAAGAGGCAAGCTGGGAAGTGGAAAAGCTTATTGCAAATTTTCCCATGTTGAAGTACTTTGCGGATGGAAGCAAAGCCTGCATTATTGTTCCCGGAGATGGACAGCCTTTCTATTCCTTCTCGGTCAGAAAATTCAATGGCAATATGGTAGTACAAAAATCCCCCAATTTGCTCTGTGACGGAGAGCAGCAGGAAGATTTCATCCTCAAGTATATCAGTTTTGCTGCACTGCAAGATCATGCAAAGGACCCTTCCTGCAAGAAAATGGTGAATGGCGGAAGAGGAGACGCATTCTGGTACTGGCCTTCGAAACTATGGCCAAAAGGGGAAACACCATTGTGCAATGCAGAGTTCCAGGAAAAATATTGTGTCGGTATTTATTATTGCATAGATCCAAAGAATGTTCCTTTGGATATGCTGTCCTGCTGCTCTGAGGAGAACATGCAACAGGAGCTAGTCAATATTGCAAGGAAAGCTGCTGGAGAAGGGTTGCGACACAATGTAAGGGTACGGAAGGTGGAGATTCTTCAGTAATTTATCTTCTCACAACCTGGAACACATCCTCAACGATATGTTCTGGCCATCCTTTGCTCTTCAATTCCTCTCGAATTTGCTTTTCTGAGAAACCTGCCTCCAGCGTATTCTCTACATAGCTCTGGAGCATCTGCATCGCTTCGCTTCTCTTCTTACCGGGCTTTTTCATCAATCGGAGAGAAGTGAACAACAAAAGCAGAATGATGACGATTCCAAATGTCCAGAAAAGCAAAGGCTTGAGGTAATCAAAGAAGGGGGATCGCAAAACTGCGCTCTTGCCTCTGGCATTCTCTGCAAGGCCCTGTTCAGCAGCCTGCTGCGCCTGCAACAGTTGCTGGGCATCCAAATTGCTCCTGCTGCAACACTCCAAGGCGATAGGCACGGGAGCTTTTTCTGGATCGGTACAGTAATAGATGGCAGGGCAGTACTTCTCCTGGAATTCCTCATTGCAGTAAAACATATTCCTTCCCTCTGGCCAAAGCCTGGAAGGGAGATACCAGAAGTTCTGGCCTCTGCCGTTGGAGAGGAAGGCGTTGCAGGTTGGATTGTTTTTGTGCTCCAGGAAAGCATCGTAGCTTACATACTTCAAAATGAAATCCTCTCCTTCTGTACCATCACAATTCCAGTTGTTGGAAGGGCTAACAACGAGCCTCCCATCCATTTTCGCAATATCATAACTGTAAATGATTCCTGGAGAAACCTCGATGAACAGGCATATGCTGCTGCCTTCTCCTACAAACCGAGTCAAGGGAAAGCTCTGCAGCAGTTCTTCCAATTCTATTTTTACTTCCTGTTTTGTTCCATAGATCGCATGGCCGGTCAGCTGGCTTATGCCCAATTCACGTTCGGCAAGGAGCAAGAGGCTGAAGAGGAGTAAAACTACCGAGAGTGTAAGAAGGGTAGTATCCTTTCTCTTGCGATTGCCTCTTTTTTCCTGCCGTAGCATGGCGTTATAGGTCTGCAAATTGGATTTCTCCCTGTAGTAGCTTTTTTATTGTCCCTGCAAGCTGTGCACTCTTAATTCTTTTCTGCTTGGTTGTTTCTCGGTCTCGAAGGGTTACATCCTTTCCTTTTGCAGAGTCAAAATCAACAGTGATGCAATACGGAATGCCAATCTCATCAGCTCTGGCATACCTCCTTCCAATACTTCCTGAACGGTCGAACTGGCAGGGAAACTCTTTCTTGAGCATCTGGAAAACGGTTAACGCCTCTTTGTCTAGTTTATTAATGAGGGGGAAAACTCCCACTTTCATGGGAGCCAATTTTGGGTGCACATGCAATACAATATTTTCCCGTTCTTTGCTATATTCATACGCATCAAACAGAAATGCAAGGAATGCTCGCTCAATGCCTTGCGAAGGCTCTGCAGCAACAGCAGGCAACACTTTCTCATTTCCTTCCTGATCAAAGTACTGCATGTCTTGTTTGGAAAATTTCTGATGCTGCTCTAAATCAAACTGTCCCCTGTCTGCATTGCCATGAATTTCCTTCCAGCCAAAGGGGAATTGATATTCAATATCAAAGCAGGCTTTGGCATAATGTGCTAACTCACTTTTGCTATGCTGCCTCAAGCGAAGATGTCCTGGTTGTATGCCATACTCCAGGAAAAACTGGTAGAATTTCCCTAGCCAGTAGAGATGCCATCTATTGGTAAGACTCTTCTTTGTCAAATCTCCTAAAGTCAGGGATTTATGTTCCTTATCTTTCTCGAGCAATACAGTAACTTTTATGTTCTCTACTTCGGAAAAGAAAGGGCAGTCATTGGTTTTTTTCGGATGGGTAAAAAATTCTATCTCAAATTGCTCAAACTCCCGCATTCGGAACAAGAAATCCCTGGGAGAAATTTCATTCCTGAAGGCTTTGCCTTGCTGGGCAATGCCGAAAGGCAATTTCATCCTGGCATGCTCCTGAACCAATTTAAAATTCGTAAAAATGAGCTGGGCTGTTTCTGGCCTGAGGTAAGCAGTGTTTCCTGTTACCGGCCCTATGTTGGTTTCCAGCATCAAATGGAAGGGATTTGCTCCTGTTAGCTCCCCTTTGCACTTCTCACACTGCAGCTTGTTTTGCTGCACAATCTTGTTGATATCTTCTGGCTTCAAGCCTTCTGCATGAATCTTCAATTTTTCTTCAATAATGTGGTCAGCCCTAAACCTGGTATGGCATTGCTTGCATTCCAGCAAAATATCGGTAAAGCATTCCACATGGCCAGAGGCCTGCCATACCTTGGGGTGAGTGATGATGCTGCCGTCAATGCCTACCACATCCTCCCTGTCCTGGACAAAGTGCTTCCAGAGCAATGCTTTGATGTTGTTCTTCAATTCCACTCCCAAATGGCCATAATCATAGAAGCCTGATAATCCCCCATACAGCTCTCCAGTCTGGTAGACAAAGCCCTTCTTTTTACAGAAAACTGTCATTTCATCGATAGAGAGCACCATAGACCGTTTAAGCCCTAGTTTATTTATAT
>JACOVN010000156.1 GCA_016177315.1 Candidatus Woesearchaeota archaeon | reverse complement strand
GAAAAAAATAAGGAACAGGCAGGAGAAGAGCAGCAGGAAGCATCCTCCTTAGAAGAGGCTGCAGAGGAAGCCGTGGAGGAGAAGAGAGAGCAGAAGCAGGAAGCTGCAGAGAAACTGGAAGAGGAAGTGTCAGAATTTGGAACAGAAACCCTCGAAGAACCTACAGAAGCTCCGACAGCAGAGAGGCAGGAAGCAGGAAAGGAAGTGGAATTAAGCGAAGAGGACGAGCATGCTGCACTGCTTGCAGAAGATGAGGCTGCAAAGAAGGCAAGAGAGGAAGCAGCAGTAACAGTGGAAAAGAAAGAGGGGCCTGCAGAGAAGACTGCAGCAGAACAGGCTGCAGAAGCTGAGATGGACGAGCAGCTGAATAAGACCATTTTCGCTTTGCGAACAACTGCCAATAGAGAAGACCAAGTTATGGATTTCATTTCTGAGAATGTCAAAAAGAAAAAGATGCAGGTGTATTCCGTCATTAGGCCGCATGGGATGCGCGGATATATTTTCGTGGAAGCAGAGTCAAAAACAGAAGCAGAGCTGGCTGCTCAAGGCATTCCGTATGCCAGAGGCATTCTGCCAGAGCCAGTGCCCTACAAGGAGATTGAGCATTTACTGGAACAGGTAAAGAAGGATGTGGATATCAGGAAGAGCGACATTGCAGAAATTATCTCTGGACCTTTCAAGCGAGAGCAGTGTAAGATTACGAGAGTGGATAAGGTGAAGGAAGAGGTTGTGGTGGAGCTGTTAGGAGCGGCAGTGCCGATTCCCATTACCGTGAAGATGGATGCAGTGAAAGTCATCAGGAGAGAGAGCGAGGAAGCAAAAGAGGCGGGGGAAGTAGCAGGGGAGTAAAACAGAACAACAATATTTATATATTTAGTTCTTCCATATACTACTAGAGGTGAGATGCGAAGAATACTCAGTACAGTGTTTGCTATAAGCCTCGGCCTGTTCGGATGCAAAACGACAGATACTTCTCTGGAATGGAGTATGGACACCGATAGAGCACGCATGGCTGCAGAGAATGTTGATGGGGAAACAGAAGTATCGAATGGAGAATCTTCCCTGGAAAATCGGTTGAATGATTATCCAAATCTATTTTGGAATAGAGCTTTGGCGAATTATCCAGACCCAGAAACGCTGCCTCGTTTGCGGAAAATCGTCGTTGCAGTGTTGGATACCGGCGTTGCATGTGACATTTCAGCATTAGAGGGAAAGTGCCTGCCCGGTTATGATTTTATCAAGAATGATAAGAATGCTAGCGATGACAACGGCCATGGAACTCATATTGCAACGCTCATTGCCGGAAAACAGCAGCCGGGAAACCCATTCTACGGCCTATGCCCAAATTGTCGCATCGTGCCAATCAAAACCTTAGATCGCAAAGGCTTAGGCGATCCTCGTTCATTCTCAAGAGGCCTGCGCCTTGCAGTAGATCTTCCAGTGGATATTATCAATATGAGCAGTGGATGGGATCCAGGGCACGATCCTGGCAAAGAGGTTAGTTCTGCTATTCGGGCAGCAGTGGAAAAAGATATTATCGTTGTTGCGGCCGTTGGAAATGAAGGAAGAGTGGGAAAACCATATCCTGCAGCTTATCCTGGAGTGATAGGAGTGGGGACGGTAAACGCTGATGGACAGAGACCTCCCTATTCTAATATTTCTCCGGCAGTTGACCTTGTTGCACCCGGGGGAGATGATCGAGACAGAGAAGGCGATGGAATGCCGGAATCCATTGTTGGGTATGGGATAACAATGGAAGGGATCCACTCCTCCATGAGAATGCGACATGAACTATGGCTCTATTCTGGCACTTCGCATGCATGTGCCCACGTGTCCGCATTAGCCGGCATATTGCTTGGTGTGGGTGCTTCTCCAGAAAACATTCTGCCACTGATGGAATGGACAGCCAGAGATATAGAACCGAAAGGATTTGATTTTGAAACAGGTGCGGGATTGATTGATTTTACTGCTGCACTGCGGGCTGTAGAACAAGGAGAGGATATCCATAGACGACACGTACCCTATACACCCCTACGGTATTCATGGACGGAGAACGGCAACGTTTTGAGAATATTACTGCTAGATACCATCACTGAGGAGAGATGGATCATTGGATATCTGAATAATGAAAGAATGGTCGATCTACCAATACAGCCAGCAGGATACGTTGATTTGAACTTCCAGCAGTTAGGGGTAAAACCAGAAACATACACATCATTCCTCGTGGAGAGGATTATTCCAAATACCCCATCCTCAACAGCAATGGAAGGTAGACCTTACGAGGGTGTTCTTGCCGCTCCACTCTCAAGATACATTCACAACAAGGTACATAATGCCAAAAGGCCTTAACATCGAAAAGCTTATAAAGCATCCCTAAATTTTAAGCCTTCTGGAGGAGTGGTATAGGGGTTTACCATGGCAAAGCAAATGGTTGAAGCATTGGTGGAAGGAGGAAAGGCTACTGCAGCACCTCCATTAGGGCCAGCGCTAGGACCACTAGGGGTGAATATCGGCCAGGTTGTTTCTGAAATCAACAAGAAGACAGAAGACTTTAAGGGAATGCAGGTTCCGGTGAAGGTTGTTGTCAACACGGACGATAAGAGTTTTAGCATTACGATTGGAACCCCCCCGGCTTCTGCATTGATCAAGAAAGAAGCAAACATTGAGAAAGGCTCTGGCAGCCCGTTAATGGACAAGGTTGCTGACTTGAGAATTGAGCAGATTATCAAGATTGCCAAGATGAAGCAGGATGCCTTGATGGGAAGGGATTTGTTTGCGAGAGTGAAAGAAGTTATTGGCACGTGCGATTCGATGGGCATTTTAGTGGAAGGAAAGCAGGCAAGGGAAACGATTGCAGATATCAATAAAGGCATGCATGCTGAGGAGATTAAGGCAGAGAAAACGGAATTAAGCGCTGAGGAATTGAAGGCCTTGGAAGAGGAGAAGAAGAGACTCGAGGAAGAGACCAAGAAGAGAAGGGAAGAATTCCTCGCAAAAGGAAAAACCATCCTTGCAGAAATGGCTGGAAAGGCAAAAGGATAAATCAAAGGCAAATTGCGAGAGGCTGGCATTCCAGATGTCATTATCAAGGAACTCATGCCAGAGGAAGCTGCCCCTGCAGCACCTGGAGCACCTGGAGCAAAGCCTGCAGCTGCACCAACTACTGGAGCAGCAAAGCCTGGTGTAGAAACCAAGCCGGTTGCTGGAGCAAAGCCTGAAGCGAAGAAGGAAGAGAAGAGGGAGAAGAAGAAGTAGCAGTATTCTTACGGAAACACATGCCTGGTTTGTTGTTGTAAGCTATATGCTTCTCCTGTTGGCAGTACCCTAATGACTATTCGCTGGATGTAATAATCCTCTTTCACGGAACAAATATCCGGTATTAATACACCCACCCCTACATTCCAGCCTCCGCGATGATCCTTTGCTGGAACAACCACGGGTGCCAAGAGATGATCGAATTTACGCCGATGTTGTTTAATATCCATTACTGCATCGTCTAAAGTGCGTGTGTAATATCCTGCTTCCCTAAACTGTCCCAAAGTATCGATAAGATCGTCTGCTCCTTTTAAGAGGAAAAAATCAGAAGGATGTATGAAACGATCTGTACATAAGAATGTTTCAGCAATCATTACTGCATTGTCTCTTGTTGCCGGGATACCGTAGGGTGCAGCAATTCTCCTAAAATCATCTTTCTCAAATCCTGCTAAACGATAGGTTTCTCCAGTCTCTCTATCTACTGCTACACGCCAATAGCCTGGGTGCGGTATGATGCTGAAGGAGATAGTTCCGTCTTTCCTTACAATAGTGCCCCCTTCTGAAATGTCCACAATGGAAAGAGACTTTTCTGTACGCTGCTCCAAGCTTTGCGATGCTGGCTCATTAATGCTTACTCTGAGTGGACAGGGTATATCCTGATTGCAATTATGATTTACATAGGGATATTCTCTTCTTACTAATTGCTCAGCTAATTGCTGCGGATCATGGTGTTTGCCTTGGGCAGTGGTTTGTGATGTCGCAATAGCTGTTACAACTGGTTCTGGCATATATTGCCCAGAATCTGCCCTTGCTGGCATAGATAAGAGAGAAGCTGCTGCTAAGGTCAGGGTTGCTAGACCTATGGAATATCCTCTCATAAGATAAGGAAAGAATGTATATAAATTTTTCCAAGAGAGTTCCTTTGTTTTCCGAAAGCTTTATATATCTGTGGATATACTTGGATATCTAGGGGATTCCGGTGTTATTTTACACGAACCATGCAATCGAAAAGATGGACGCACTGGGCATTGAGAAAAGGGATGTGGAGCAGACACTCAGCAAAGGCATGAAATGGAAAGAGGAACAAAGGGATAGGTGGCATGCACAAATGGCTGGATTAGAGG
>JACOVN010000161.1 GCA_016177315.1 Candidatus Woesearchaeota archaeon | reverse complement strand
TAATTGCCGTATGTTCATCAACAATTTGCTTTAATCCCTCTTGCAAGGTAGAAATTCTGGATGAAATGCTCCGTAGACCCTCTTCCCATGGCAAGAGTCCTTCAGGATTATGCAGACTGCTCCCGGTGAGGTGAAGGCTATATTCAAGATCTATCCAATACTGGTACGGATGCACCCATCTTTCCCTTTGTGCTATAAGTGGATGTACCATACCTTAATGGGAGATGGTGATATTTATAAAGATATCCCTCACTAAAAAACAAAGAAGGCGAAAGCCCCCGTAACCAATAATCTCGGTGACTCCCCCGTTTCTCGCCACGCTCTTCAGGGAGTTTATGACTGCTTACATGCAATCATCATTCACAAATCCACCACATATTTTAAATAGTACCTACCCTTTCTATCCAAGCATGAGAGAACGCTTTTTTACACAACACAGATGTTCACGATGTCACAAACCATTCGAAGCTCCGAGAAATCCTCTTCCAGGAATGCTTATGGATTGTGAGGAATGCACAGAATTGATGCAAAAAATAATTAGACTCGAAGCACAATTGCTTGCAGAGGATTTTTCTATTACGAGAGAAGACAAAGCAATTGCAGAACAAATGCATGCTATCCTCAATCGGGAAAGTTCTGGAGTCTCCAAAAAGGATGAAGAAATTTTAACGGCATTGGTAGAAAGGATGCTGAAAGATGAAAAAAGAAGAAAACGCATACTGAAAAAAATAAGGGAATTGCAAAAAGAAAAGAGGTAGTTCTAAAGAAAGCATTGTTCAGCATTTATATCTTTGGTGGTATTTTTTTGAATCCAGATTATTCTTTTCTGCAGAACAAGATTATATCATACTGCTCCTCTATAATCTTCTCTATATGGAATATCGTTCGTATGTATTTCTCAATCTCCCTCCTTTTGCTGCTCTTCTTCAAAATGCCGAAGGCGAAATCTCTCCTTCCCACTCTCCTCATTTCCTCCAAGCCCTTTTCCACATCATCAAAATTATGAATCGCAGTAACAGACAGAACAATATCAAAGCTCTTGTCCTTGAACGGCAGTGCCTCTGCCTTTCCAAGGATTTTTTCCGTAAGAGGAGCTTGTTTCAGCAATTCGATGCTTGGGTCTATTCCAACAATTCTGCACTGGAAGAATTTTGTAGTAAAGCAAGGCCCACAGCCAACGTCCAGCAATCTGTCTGTTTTTCTTACCGCAAGCTGTTCAGCAATAATAGACAGCTTTCGCTCTTGCTCTGCCTGATGCAGGGCAGTATAGCCTGGAGCCAAATGGTCATAATACGTATCCTGGCGAGCATCTTGCATCCTAACCACGCGTGGTGAGCACTCTTTTTGGATTAATGCGTTTTCCCTCGTACTCTACTTCGAGGTGTACATGCGGCCCCGTTGTCCTTCCTGTTCTGCCAACCGTTGCATAGACATCACCAGCATTTACTCTATCTCCCTTCTTCACCAGGACTTTTTGATGGTGTGCGGTTGTAAAGGTAAAGCCGTTATCATACTCAATGACCGCTCTATGTCCACTTATAGAATCGTACGTAACTGCACGGACAACGCCATTGGAAATTGCCTTTACCCCTTCACCCATTGGCGCACCGACATCCCAGGCATGGTGGAAAACCCGTTGGCCGGAGATGGGGTCTCTCCTCGGTCTATAACCACTGGTGATACGACCCTGTTTGACCATGCTGCTGAGAGGAATCAGAGGTATCGCTTCCAAGCTTGCAGGAGCCGCACTAAAATATTGACGCATGTCTGTTATTGTTACGCTCCCTTGCTTTGTTGTTCCGGCCTCTAGTGGATACTGAATGTTGAGATTTTCTCCATCGTCATCCACTGTCTGTGGCCCTACCTTCACTTGCATTGCTCCTGCATTTACTCTTGTCCTTCCTTTTGCCCTGTCGTTCAGCAGACTCCTCCCTGGCACTGTTACTCTTGTTCCTTGCTCATCTGTATCCTGGATAGTAAGCTGATATCCTGCAATGACCTTCCCATCTCCCTGTGCATACACCCTTGTCTCTTCTCCAATCTGGAAAACATCAAACTTTCCATGCTGCAAGACAATTTTCACATTTCCATTCTGCACCGTTGCCTCATAATTATCCCCCCATACGCTCTGCACGTTCCTGCCTAATGCTGCGAGATTTTGCTGCGCACTGTGCAGTTGCCTGTTGAATGTTGCAATTCCTCCTGTTATGCCCAAGTCCCGCTTCAGGGCATCGCGTTCCTGGGCAAGCGGGTCCAATGCAGGAACCCATCCCTTGTTGCGGAAATACAGTGTATTGATTTTTCGCTGCAAATCGGTCAGCTGTTTTAATTTTACATACCGCTCTCCCAATTTCTGCTGCTCTTCACTAAGCTGCGCCTGCATGGTTGCAGGGCTTCTTGCCCCTGTTTCCGGTTGCAGCATTTGCACCTCTTCTTCTCTTGCTTGTGCCTCCTCTGGAATTTCTTCCGGAGCTTTTCCTTCCTCTGCTCCTGCCTGCTGCTGAGTCGGCATTATGCGGTTTTCATACAGCAATGCCAACTCCTGTTGATCGAGCGAAACTGGTTTTTTGCGTGTCAGTATCTCAACTTTGTCGCTCCTGAATATCGTGCGCGAGCCAATGATGCGCAGCTGTCCATCAGTGTAAAAGACAAATCCTCTCCTCTTTTTGCCGTCATAAGCCGTTACCTTCCCCTCCATAGTTCCTTCCGGCAGCGTGACCAAATGCTCGGAAGCGATAGCAATGGATGTTCCTGGCTCTACTGCTACAATGGTTGCTGGCTCCCGAATATCGATGACACCCCCCGCCTTGATGTTCCAATACCGGACTTCTGCGGGACGCTCAAACTGAACGCCGTAGATCTCTGTTACTTTTCCCTGAAAGTTTTCATCGCTCGTATACACAATTTTCCCTTCTGCCTTGATGTACTTCCCTTTTTTGTTTGCTGGAATAATCTTAATTGCGCCATCTGGCAATACCTGGATTTTGCCATCGAAGTTCGTGAAGGATTTCAAGTCCACTGTTGCTTTCCCTGTCTTGAGGATGCACTGCCCAGAACTGCAAGGAGACTCTGTATTCAAGTTCGCCCCTGTCAGGATTTCCAAGTTGACCTGGAAGAATTCCTTTGCTTGCTCGCTGAATTCCTCTTCAAAGGATTTTCCCTCTTGCCCGGCTACAGCAAGTACAGCAATGATGCTCATGATGCTGAGCAACGCGAGCATCCTTGCATTTGCGTTTCTTTTCACTTTCATTCTTTCACCGTCAAGGAAAAGGTGATAAATGCTTTTTCCCCATCCTCCTTTTCCGCCTCAATCCAAATCAAATGCAGTCCTTTTTGTGCAGGCGTTGGAGTGAAGGCAATGCTCCCTGTCAGCGGGTGAATCTCAAAAAGCTCGGTAAAATCGCGATACAGCACATTCGGCTCTGTTGCCTGTATGGTCAGCTGGAATAATTTTCCCACTTCTGCTGTTTGGTCCGGAACATCAAGTATGACTAATTCCCTCTCCAATTGTTCTTCTCCCTCTCCCATTGCATACTTGTTTGCAAAGAGCCAGGTCAATGGCTCTTCCTCCTCTGTTGCCATATCCACGATGGAAATAACGATGGCGTTCTCATGCCACAGTTCCAAATCCATCCAGAGCTTTTCCTGCTCAGCCAATGTTGCCAAGCAGCTCAGGCAAATCTCTTGCGGGTTCTGCATCTGGAATGCGGTCGCTTCTTGGCTTGCGCGGTGCAACTTCTCTACATTCGAGGGAATCTCTGCAGCAAATTGCTCCATCTCTTTCCTGCTCTCCTCCTGCAGAATGGTTAATGGGTACGTTACTTGCAGCCTTACCGAAGAAAGTGTTATCATCGCCTGTACGCTTGGCTCTTGTTGGAGGATGCGGTAATCCGGGAATGAAGAGAAGTTCTTGGTGCAGGTTGGCAGCTGCTCTTCTATATATCTTCCTAGTTCCTGCTCTACCGCCTCTTTCCCAGGGGCTCTATCCCGGCCTTCGTAGAAATAATACGAAACAGTTCCCCAATGCGTTTCCGCGGCAGGCTCAGGAATGTTGTAATATCCTCCCTGCAGGCTAATCTCCCGTATGCCTTCCAAGCCTGTTGCCTCGATGC
>JACOVN010000148.1 GCA_016177315.1 Candidatus Woesearchaeota archaeon | reverse complement strand
CCTTGGCAAAGGCATGGCAAGAACAGCCTATATCCTGGCAGAAAAGGACCTTGGAGAGGTTTTAACAGGCCTTGCTAGAGGTCTAGAAGATAGAGGTCTAGAACATGGTTTTGCAATTAGACAGAGCATTGGCCCTGTTTCTGCATTGCGCCAAGAGGCCCCGCAAGCAACGGATTTGGTTGTTCTGGTGGGGGATGGTTCTGAAGATAGGAGAGCTTCTCCATCGCCAAAGGCGTTTGAAGCTGTCTATGGCGGTAGGAATGGTTGTGCGACAGTCTATGTGCATGGAAGTACCCGGGATATCCAAGGGTATGCTCCGAATATACTTTCACTTGCCGCTATCGCTCAACAGCATGCTGCTTTTGCCTATCTCCCTCCCAGAGATGCTTCTATAGAAAAAATTCTTGTCAGTGATGAACGCATTCAGACAGGGCGAAGGTTAGCGGAAAGGCGAACATTGAATCGATATAGAGGAGTACCCTTACAGTATGTCCCATTAGCTCTTCCAACGGTCGCTCAGAAAATACGTGGAATAGATATTTCTGAGAGGGAACAAGCCAAAGCATTTGGTGCAACATTGCTCTATGCACTGTTGAACACAGAGTATGAGAAGAAAGAAAAATTTGAACGTTTGTTGGAAATACTCGCAGAGACACTAGAGATACCTTCAGAAACGCGATATACTGCAGATTCTCCTTTGAAGGATGTTGTAGAAGGCATGCGAAAGGAAGCTGAAGCACTCGGGCAGAAAGCGTGGGGACATTTACTTACTCCTCTCTGGCTAAAAAAATTCCAAAGGAAAGGAAGAGTTGCGTAGTTACAAGCACTCGGTAATGCGATTTAATGCGATTAATACTCTCCCCACTCCTTAATCTTCAAATCCTCTAATTTCTTATTGGCCAATGCTCTGACAAACAACTTTGCAACTTGCAGGTTTACCACCAAGGGGATACCATGGTCCACTGCCTTCCTTCTGAGGACATAATGATCTTTGGAAAACTTCCCTTCTTCTGGATTCGGCGCTGCAATGACAAAATCTAACTTGCCCTGCTCCATGTATGTTGCCACATTATTCTCCTTATGCATATTATGGGCCTTGTAGATCATCCTGTTGGGGATATTATGCTGGTTAAGGAATGCGGAAGTATGCTCGGTAGCATAGAGATGGTAGCCCATCTTCTGCATTAATTTAGTTTCTCTCAGGAAGTTATACCGCTGCTTATCTCCGGATATGCTCACCAGAACATTCGTATTGGGTAGTTTGTAACCTGAGGAGATGATGGATTTCAGGAACGCTTCATAGAGGTCGTCCCCAAAACAGGCAACTTCTCCAGTAGAAGCCATCTCCACTCCTAGCATCGGATCTGCTCCTGTTAATCTGGAGAAGGAAAATTGCGGACTCTTCACGCCAACATAATCCAGATCCAACGCAGACTTCATCGATACCGTGTAGGGAGCGTTCAGCATAGCCTTGGTTGCTATGTCAATGAAGTTGGTTTTCATCACTTTGGAAACGAAAGGGAAGCTCCGGGAAGCCCGCAGGTTGCATTCAATGACCCTTATCTGGTTTTCTTTGGCGATGTACTGTATGTTGAACGGCCCAGTAATCTTCAATGCCCGTACAATGCCCCGGGAGGTTTGCTTGATTTTCCTCATGGTTTCCAAATAGATTTTTTGTGGAGGCAGAACCATCGTTGCATCGCCAGAATGCACGCCAGCATTTTCTACATGCTCAGAAATGGCATGACAGAGAATTTCTCCATTTTTTGCAACGCCATCGATTTCAATTTCCTTTGCTCCTAGAATGAACTTGGAAAGTACAACAGGATGTTCTTTGGAAACTGCTGCTGCCTTCTGGAGGTACGTTGCAAGATTCTCATCGTTGAAAGCAACTGCCATGGCTGCTCCGCTCAGGACATAGGAAGGCCTCACCAAGACAGGATACCCTACCTTATTGGCAAATTTCTTTGCATCTTGGAGATTCGTCAATTCCTTCCATTCCGGCTGGTCAATGTGGAGTGTATCGAGTAGCTTGGAGAACTTGTGCCTGTTCTCTGCACTGTCAATCATGATGGGGGAGGTACCAAGCATTCTTACCTTCTCCCGGTGCAAACGCATCGCAAGGTTGTTCGGTATTTGCCCTCCCATGGAGATGATTATTCCTTTGGGATTTTCTCGTTCATAGATGTCCATCACTCTCTCAAAGGTGAGTTCCTCAAAATAGAGTCTGTCGCAGATATCATAATCAGTAGAAACAGTCTCTGGATTGCAGTTGATCATGATGGATTCATGGTTCAATGTCCTTGTCGTCATAACAGCATTGACGCAGCACCAGTCAAACTCCACAGAAGAGCCAATTCGATACGGACCAGAGCCAAGCACAATAATGCTGTTCCTGGATCTTTGAATGTCATGCTCAGAGGCATTATACGTCAGATAGAGATAATTCGTTTTTGCTGGAAACTCTCCAGCCAAGGTATCGATCTGCTTGACAAAGGGGGTAATGCCTTTCCGCTTCCTCCATTTCCTGACCAACACAACATTCCTGTTCATCTCCTTGCTTTTGCTGAGTGTCCTGGCAAGTTGGAAATCTGAAAAGCCCTGCTGCTTCGCCAAGAGGAAAAAATCTTTGGGAACATTTTTCAGCGCGTATTTTTTTAACTGCCGCTCTGTTTCGATCACCTGCTCGATTTTGTACAAAAACCATTTATTGATATGGGTTAATTTGCTAATCTCTTCCACCGTGTATCCTTCTTTCAATGCCTGCACGATAGCAAAAATCCGTAAGTCAGTCGGTTCCTTAAGTTCCTTTTCGACATCCGCAAATTCGATTTTATTCCCAACCAACCCATGCATGCCAATGCCTAGCATCCGAATGGCTTTCTGCATTGCTTCTTCAAATTTTCTCCCAATGGCCATGACCTCTCCCACAGATTTCATGCCAGAGCCAATAACTCTGGAAACCTCTCTGAATTTCTGTAAGTCCCACCTTGGAATTTTGACCACAATATAATCCAATGCAGGCTCAAAAAAGGCAGAGGTTTGTTTGGTAATGGAGTTCTGCAGTTCTATGAGCGTGTATCCCAACGCCAACTTGGCGGCAATAAAAGCTAAGGGATAGCCGGTTGCCTTGGAAGCCAAGGCTGAACTCCTGGAAAGCCGTGCATTCACTTCAATGATTCTGAACTCAAAGGTTTTTGGATGCAGGGCGAATTGGATATTGCACTCTCCCACAATGCCTAAATGCCGAATAGCCTGGATGGAAACCTCCCTCAAGGTATGGTATTCCTCATTGGTCAACGTTTGAGATGGTGCTACGACAATGCTCTCCCCAGTATGGATGCCCAGAGGATCCATGTTCTCCATGTTGCAGACAGTAATGCAGT
>JACOVN010000147.1 GCA_016177315.1 Candidatus Woesearchaeota archaeon | reverse complement strand
TTTGTTTTTAAATATTTGGGTCAGATTTATAAAGAAAATACCTCTCTAAGGCTCTATGGCAAAAAGGATTGCTGTTATTGAAGAAGACAAGTGTTTCCCAGACAAGTGTGGGAACTATCTCTGCATTAGGGTTTGCCCTGTCAACAGGCAAGGACCGGAATGCATCTACAAGGCAGAATCTGGCAAGGCCGCCATCCATACCGAATTATGCATTGGCTGCATGATCTGCCCAAAGAAGTGCCCCTTTGGAGCTATCCACATCATCAACTTGCCTTCTGAATTAGAGAAAGAACCCATCCATCAGTATGGAGAAAATGGATTTCATCTCTATTCCTTGCCAACCCCTATCTTTGGCAAGGTGGTAGGCATTGTAGGCAGGAATGGCATTGGAAAATCAACAGCCATAAAAATTCTCGCTGGCCTGATTCAGCCTAATCTAGGAAGATTTGAAAAAGAAGGAAACGTAGATTTTAAGGAAATCATCAACTATTTCAAAGGCACCGAAGCCCAGATCTTCTTTGAGAAACTGCGAGACGGGAAGATTACCATTGCCTATAAACCTCAGGCAGTGGATATGATCCCCAAGCAGTTTTCTGGCAGAGTGATCGATTTACTGAAAAAGGCCGATCAGAAAGATCAGCTACAGGAGGTTATCGCAGCACTGGAACTGCAAGATATTTTAGAACACGATATCCAGCACATTTCTGGCGGGGAATTGCAGCGAGTTGCGATTGCAGCAACAGCTTTGAAAAATGCGAATGTCTATCTCTTTGATGAACCCACTTCTTTCCTGGACAGCAAGCAACGAATCCATGTTTCCAGATTCATCAAAAGCCTTGCTGATGAAGAAACTGCGGTGTTAGTCATTGAACACGATCTCATTATCTTAGATTCCATGACTGATGTAGTGCAGATTATGTATGGAGAGGCAGGAGCGTATGGCATTGTCTCGCAGATTAAGGCAACAAAGCAAGGCATCAATGCCTATCTTGCGGGATACTTGAAAGAAGAGAACATGCGCTTTAGGGATCATGCGATTGTCTTTGAGGCAAAAGCTCCGGTCGATATCAAGAAGAAAGAAACCTTGACAGCCTGGCAAGGCATTGCCATGCAATTGGATGGTTTTTCCCTTTCTGCTCCTGACGGAACTATAACCAAACATGCAGTCATTGGTGTTTTGGGAGAGAATGGGATTGGAAAAACAACTTTTGTGAAAATATTGGCGGGGGTGCTAAAAGCAAAAGCAGGGAACATTGAAAAAAATGTCAAAGTTTCCTACAAACCGCAGTACCTCTCCTCAGATTCTGAGGAGCTTGTTATGAATGTTCTGCAGAGAGCTGTTCAGAAGTATGATGCCCAGTTGATTAGGCCATTAGATTTGCAGCCCTTATTCTTGAAGAAGATGAATATGCTGTCTGGAGGAGAGCTGCAGCGAGTTGCTATCGCGAAATGCCTGCAGGAGGATGCTTATCTCTATCTCTTAGACGAGCCTTCTGCCTATTTAGATATTGAGCAGAGGCTTATCCTTTCCAAAGTATTAAGAAGGTTTATGGAAGAGAAAGGGGCTTCTGCCTTGATTGTGGACCATGATGTATTATTCTTGGATTACATTTCCAATGAACTCATGGTCTTTGAAGGTGCTCCGGCAAAGAATGGAAGGGCAACCGGGCCTTTTCCCATGGAGCAGGGCATGAACGCCTTCCTGCAGAAGGTCAACATTACGATGCGGAGAGATCCAGAGAGCAAGATGCCGAGAGTCAATAAAACAGATTCCAGGCTCGATAGGGAGCAGAAGAAAACAGGGAAGTGGTACTATCACTAATGCTGCACCACGACAATCTTATGCCTTCCCCCTGCTTTCCCCCTTCGCAATGCCAGCAGCAATGATGTGAGCAATCCTGATGGGCTCGGGAATATGGGAATGCGTGCAGGCGATTTCTAAGATTTTCTTGGCCTTCTCGAGGGAAAGGTTGGTCAATTGTACCCATATTTTTCCAACTTTATGCAACTCTCCGGCTTGTTGAATAAGCCTTATTTTCTCCTCCATGCCCAATTTCCGCAACGCAGAAAATATTTTGTTAAAGTTTGGATAATCTCTCACCACAATGAGAACCGGCAATTTTGTTTTCTCGCTCAATTCTTTTACATCAATGACATTAAAGCCTCCCACTGCAATGCCCTTCAAGAGGATGCACTGTAATTGAGGTTTAAATTTGGAATGGTTGATCATGGCAATCATCTTTCTTGTTGCATCCGTTCCATCGACGATAACATCAGTAGAAACCAGTCCATCCATAAAATCCCCTCCCCGATAGATAGTGCCCACAAGAAAGGTTTTCCTGCTCTTGAATTTGTCAAACGGTGCATCATCGATACCGATGAGCCTTGCTTGTCTTTTTGGGTTTTTGTCTCTCATATCCTTCTCACGAATGTCAGGAATCCGGAATGACCAATAGGCTGAGACTTTGGCTTTATTTTTCTTTCTTCCAACTCCCATTCTCGCTCTATGATTTCGATGGTCTTTAGGTAAACAAAATGCTCATGCTGTTTTACTGCTTCCACAAAATCTGACACTTGAGGAATAGTTGGGGAGTAGCTCATCAGAAAGCCACCGTGTTTCAAGGATTTTGCTACAGCATCCAATGCTTTCCATGGCTCTGGCAAATCTAAGGTGATAAGGTCAACATTTTTCTCTATAATGCCTTCGTAAATGTTTTTCTTTTTTATTATTAAATTATTTAATTTTAAGAATTTTTTATTCTGCTCTACTACCTTAATGAAATCCTCCCTTATATCATAGGTGATAACTTTCTTTGCTATGCGTGCTAAAAAGCAGCACAA
>JACOVN010000153.1 GCA_016177315.1 Candidatus Woesearchaeota archaeon | reverse complement strand
CAAAAAATTCCTTATAATTTGGGAACACTTTCTCTAGGACAAGATCAATGCTGCCGGAGATAATGGTCAATTTCAGGCCTTTCCTTTTTAGTTCCTGTATGGTTTCCAATGCGCCAGTCATTAATCGCAAATGCTGTATGGCTTCCAAAATCTTCTCCTTGTTTGCTCCCACTTTCTTCCAGGCTCTCATATCCCCATCTGCCCATTGCTGGTAGGTAATCCTGCCTGCATGGAAATCCTCAATGGCCTTTCTCCTTGCTTCTTTGTCTGTGCCTAGCTTTTCATGGATCGTATGCCAGACTGAGGAAGTTTTGTCAATAATCGTTCCATCCAAATCAAAGCAAACCAACTTGTACTTTGGCTTTGGTTTCATATCAACCACCCTGACCATATCAGCAGGAAAACAATCAGCGCTGCAAAGACATACTGCAGAAACCATGCTCCAATAGCTTTCCAGAACGTCAATTGGAAGAAGTATTGATAAGAAAAGATAATGAGGAGAAAGGTAAGCAAGGTGAGATAATAGGGGAAGAGCCAGAGGAGAAGCAACGGAATGAGGGAAGAGCAGATATTCACTGCAAAAGCTCTCTTCCACTCCACTTTACCTCCAAAGGAAAGAATCGCTAATTTTAGCGCGATGGAAGAGATACAGACAGCCAAGAGCAAGTAAAAGAGCCTTGTCCAGGTCATGGCGCCAACATTTCCTATGAGCGAAAGCCAGTTTGCCATATTACCTCGAATAAGCCGAAAGCTCCACGCTTCAGCGTGGAGAGGAAGGCTTTTCGATGGTGCTCAAAAACCTTTGGTTTTTGGCACACCGAAAATACTTGGTATTTTCGATTGTTTCAAAAATTTGCCGTAAAAGCGAGGAGCGTAAAGCCCCACCCTTTAGGGTGGAGATAGCTCCGAGTGGCGAATTTTTGTTACATCGCGTTCCAAGAGACCATCAGTAATCCAATGACAATGAGGAATACTCCTATGGCTTGGTTTTTCTCCAGCCGTTCCTTGAGGAAGATAAAGGATAAAATAACAGTGATAAAGAGGGAGGCTTGGGCAAAGACCATCAGGACAGAAACCCTGTTGATCATGATGCCGAGATTGAAGAATAAAGAGCCGATTGCAACAAAAAAGCCGCCCAAGAGGGTGGTGAGGAAAAAAGATCTTTTCATTTCCAAAAATTTTTGCTTCTTCACCAGCGCATTGCCCAAGAGGCAAAGGAAGATAGCAGTTTCCATATAGGTTGCAGTTAGCAATGCTCCCCATTCTAAGGCTATGGGCTTCAAAAGGAAAAAGTAGAAGCCCCATCCCAGCATAGTTAGCAACGCATACTTCAAGCCAGGAATTTTCTGCCAAGCTATTTTTTTCCATTCACTCCAGCGCATGGACAAAAAGATCATGCCGACAACAGCAAAGATAATGCCCCACACTTCTAAATACGTTAAGAACTCTTTATAGAAAATCACTGCCAAGAGCACGGTGATGATCGTAGCACAGCTCATAATGGGGGAGAGGAGGGAAATCTTGCCTACTGCATATCCTTTATACAACGATAAAATGGCTATTGCGCCAATAATGGCGGTGAGCAAGAACAAAGGGATGGTAGAAAGATTGGGAACAGCAAAATTCCCAGTTGCTGCAACAAAGGAAAGCAAGGTTAAAGAAATAAAAAAATGGATAAAAACAGCAACCTTGTAAGGATTTTCCAGCAGTAAAGCCTTCTTTGCCAAAACCTTGCTGATGCCATAGGTCAGCATACAAACCAATCCGAAGAGGAAGCCGAGCTGAACCATGGAGAGAAAAGAAGAGAGGGCGTTTAAAAGGTTTATGGGATTTTTCGAGCAATATTTATATACTTACCTCAAGAGGCGTGAAATATGCAACAGCAACAGAGAAGATTATGGCTTTCTTGGATATTGGCCAATGCTGTTGCTGGCATTTTGGTTGCCATTATCGCCATTTTGACGCAATTTGGGCAGCTTTTTGTTACAGGGCTAATCTACGGTGCTGTACAGTGGTTCATTCTCAGAAAGCATTTAGAGCATATAGGAAACTGGGTACTTGCCTCGGCTGTTGGATGGATCATAGCGATGTACGGAACTGTGTATCTGGGAATGGGGTATGGGTTTTCTTCTAATCTTTCCTGGATGGGTATTGCCATTGCCCAGATGTGTATTCTTGCAGGACAGCTCCAGAAAAGGCATGGGTACTATCTAAGCTTATGGCTTATCCTCTCTCTGATAGGGGCTATTGCAGAAAGAGTGATCTCCTTTTTTCTCTATGGAGTGTTCAGTATCATCGGTGGGCAATCCGCCTTTCTTCTTATTTATCTTTTTACCGGAGCAGTTTATGGAACAATAACCGGCATTGCGTTAGTTATGATGTACCCTTCTTTAAAGTTGATACCAAAAGAGGAGCAGAGGCCTATGAGCAACAGAATCGTTTCCATTGCTGCTGCAATTATCATTCTTGCATTTATTGCTGTATTCCTCAATAGAGATTTCTGCACTAAGGAAGAGAAAGCAGTGTTTAATGAATTTCCGCATTATGGAGGCATTCAGCTCACTCCAAGAGCTTCTGGAGAAACAGGGGCATTGTGCGGAGCTTCTTATACCACTCTAGATAATATTCAACAAGTTATGGAATACTACAAAGAACAGCTAACAGCGCATGGCTGGGAAATTCAAGACACTATTCCATTATACACAGGAGAGGACGGTGTTGGGAACAAAGTTACGAGCGGTTCTATTAGTGCGGTACGGAACAGTAATTTCTATTATACCATTAGTTTCGATCAGGGGGGATTGATTGATGCACAAAAATCTAAAGGTGATCAATTGGTATTTACGAATGATACCTATGTTGTTATCCATGTATGGCAATATTCTGGCGGTGACGTCTATGATTATAGCGCAGAAGAGAAAGGAAAAAACGTGAGCGGCGAGGAGATTGTTGAAGTCGTACTTCTGCCAGAAACGGAAGGTAGCAGAAAGTAGCGGAGGCCAAACTAAATGCCTGTAACAAGATACTCTTTATGCAACTTCCTTTCTTTTCAATTGAGCTAAAACTTCTGGATTATTCTCAGCAAATCTTGCTGGCATACTGCGGAGAATGTCCTCCAGCAAACGCTGCTCATTAACAACATGGGGATGTTTCTTTGAAGGTTGTGGTAGAGATGACATACCGAACAATCGAATAGTCGGGAGGACTCTTGTTTCATACGCTCCATATTGTTTTAAATGCGTTGTCCACATTTCCATTTCTTTTTCTGGCACATAAAGAAATATGTCAGAGGGTTTCGCAATACCGGGTGTTTCTAAAAGGAATAGACCATACTCCCAACTCACGCGAAAATCTGATGGTGCTTGTTCCAATACCTGCGATACATCTCCCTGATAGCCGAATTTTTTATAGGACATTATACCCCTCGCTTTTTTAAGGCCTTTTTAAGATTAGACAGATATGGTATGTCTGGTTCTACTAAGACTTCCTCCTTTATATATTTTACTCCTTTGAGCATATCATACAGCTTTCTTCTTTGATTTAAATCCAATGCATGGGCCAGGGTTACTGGTTCGGAACCGCGCAAATACAGCAAACCAAGCAATGTGTAAATATCTTCCCTATCTCTTTGAAGATTTCTTCTGGTGATGGACAATTTATCTTTTAATTGCCTTTCCAAAGTTAGCACATTAACGGGTATACCGAACAGCTCTACCGTTTCGATATCTTGGTAGTATACCTCACTTGGCTCGTCAAGAAATTCTTCTTTTTGCCGGATGTCGATTTTAATGGGTTCTGTTTCATCTATTTGGACGCGTAATGTTCTTTTTCCTCTTACATTAGGACTCACTCTATCACTAATAACTCGATATTGTTCTTTGATACTCTCTACAACCTTTTCTGAGCCGACCATATCAATATCATAAGATCCTCTCCAAAGTGCAATTGCCTCTATCCCAACGGTACGCGCAAGTTGAAGAAGGACGCTATATCCTCCATAAACAACATAATCTCTATTTAACTTTTTTTGTTCCAGCGCGTATGCAATCGCAAAAAGAAGTGCAGTCGTTTCTCGAACTTTCTGTATGGGGTGTGAAAGTGCCCGAGAAAAGTTTTCTAAATTCCCTGTTTCTCTCAAAGACTCTTCTAACGACTTTAACGCTACCATGGAAGAGGGATATTCTTCCTGCTATTTAAATCTTTCTATATTTCACTACTTATTAGAAGTAATTTATTATACCCGGGGGCATCATTTCTTCTTCCCCACATCCAGCTTCAGGTGCAATTCCTTTAATTGCTTTTCCTCCACTTCAGAAGGGCTTTGATCCATCGGGCACTCTGCAGCTTTATTCTTCGGAAAGGCAATAACTTCTCGGATATCTTCCAGGCCATTCAGCAATGTTACAACTCTATCAAATCCCAAGCCAATGCCTCCATGAGGTGGAGCGCCATACTTAAAAGCCTCAATCAAGAAGCCAAACTTCCTCTCCACATCCTTGTGTGTTAAGCCAATCACCTTCATGACCCTTTCCTGGATGTCTGGCCTGTTAATCCTAATCGAGCCAGAGCCAAGCTCAACCCCATTCAACACTATGTCATACTGTGTGCACTTCACTTTGCCGGGATCATCCTCTAAATGCTTCAAATCCTCTTCCAGAGGCATGCAGAACATATGATGGCAAGGATCCCATTTTTCTTCCTCCTCATTCCACTCAAATAAGGGAAATTCTGTAATCCAGCAGAACTGGAAATCATTTGCCTGGATGAGCTTCAACCTTCTTGCCAGCTCTCTTCTCAATTTATCCAATATCGCATTGGTGTTCTTCATACTGTCTGCAATGAAGAACAGGTACCCTTTCTTTGCCTTGGTTTTCTCCAACAGTTTTTTCTGAATCTCTGATGGAAAATATTTTATAATGCTTCCTTCTAACCCTTTCCCAGTTATTTTCATCCACGCCATGCCTTTCGATCCTTGCTGTTGAGAGAAGGAAATCAGATCATCAACCTCATTCCTGCTAAAATCAGCTTCTGGATTAATGCACTTCACAATACCACCATTTTTTATGACATTCTTGAAAACCTCAAAATCAGAATCTTTCACAATATCGGTTACGTCATGCAAAAACAAGTCATACCGCAAATCCGGCTTATCGGAACCGTACTTCTCCATCGCAGCATCATACGGAATTCTTGGGAAAGGCGTTTGCAACTTGATACCTTTCGTTTCCCAGATGGATTTCATGATGCCCTCTACAACCTGAAAAACATCCTCTGGCCGAACAAAAGACATTTCTACATCAATCTGGGTGTGCTCTGGCTGCCTGTCCATTCTCAAATCCTCATCCCTTAAGCATCGGGCAAACTGGAAATATTTGTCCAAGCCGGCAACCATGCAAATCTGTTTGTATAATTGAGGAGATTGAGGCAAAGCATAGAATTTTCCTGGGTGTACTCTGCTCGGGACAATGTAATCTCTCGCCCCTTCTGGGGTTGATCTGACCAGCATAGGGGTTTCAATTTCGATAAAGCCTTGGCTCTGCAAGAATTGTCGTGCTGCCATTGCTGCTGCAAACCTGCTCTGCAGCAATTTTTGCATAATGGGCCTTCGCAAATCCAAATACCGATACTTTAACCTAACTTCATCTGCTGCAACAACCCTGTCATCCACTTCTAATGGAGGAGTTTCTGCCTTGTTGAGGATCTCCAAATTTTTAACTAACACTTCGATCATGCCTGTCTTCATTTTTGGATTCTCCATATTCTTTGGCCTGTTTCTGACATTGCCTCGGATTTCAATAACATCCTCTCTCCTCAGCTTTTCTGCTTTAGGAAAATCCTTGATGTCTGGATTAAACACAACCTGGGTTAGGCCATACCGATCCCGCAAGTCTACAAAGATAACTCCGCCATGGTCTCTCCGTGTGGAGACCCATCCTTGCAGCAAAACTTCTTTCCCAATCTCCTTCTCTGTCAAATCCCCGCAGGTGTGGGTGCGTTTCATAGCCAGTGCAGGTAGAGAGGGAATTTATAAAGGTTTGGGGAAGAATGCTGGTTCTAGGATTGGCTTGGTGACAGATATCTCCAGTGTTATTACAATTGCCAATAGAATTAGTATAAAGAGCTCGGCGAGGAATTAATAGAGGTTATACTTATTGGTTCTCTTCTTCTCTGGGTTTCTTCATTGTAGACGCGTTAATACGAAACCTGGCTAGAACATTTTCACCTTTAATCTGAAAGGGCAATCGAACAAAAATATCAGTATCAAGCTTCAAATAAATAACACCTTCTACTGTTCTTGGTTCTGAGTTTCCTTCTCTATACACAAGAGCATACTCTAGACCAACTAAATTATTAATACCTCCTTCATCTCTTAAATAATTTTCATCGGCAAAAGTAGGAACCTTTAATCTCAAAGATGCTGTTAGAGAATATGGTCGTTCCTCTTTTTTCCTAGCTCTTAGTAATTGGTCTCTGGAAGGGTTCTCCTCTTCAGGTAAAACCAAGAATCCTCCTGCTCCATCTTCTGCTGGATAGGAAAGTTTGCCGAGACCTATTCCTACAGCAAGAAGGATAGAATAACCCGTTGCTATCTGTAGTCCTCTTCTCTCTTCTAGGAGGACGAAGTTTGTTCGTAGCACTTCTCCATTAGAGACAGGTCTGCCCATTTCCCTTAGAACAGTTTCTTCCAGTGCACCAATCGCCGCTAATGCACCAATTGGACCGGCATCACGAAGTTGTGCCGCTAATTCTCCATATTCCTGAGAATCTCTAACTTGGCGAGATCCTTCCATCGTACCCCCCCTTAATGTTAATATGAAATGTAATGCTCAAATAGTATATAAAGATATCGTTTTAAGTCTACATGCCTCGCTTCGCCGCCGTGCTCAACTTCACTTCGTGTCTATCCCTCAATGACCTTCAGGCTTACCTTTATAAACCAACCACTTTCCAACAGATATTATGGAGCATTTCCAGATTCTCGCAAAAGACAAGAAATCCAAAGCCAGAATAGGCAAATTAAAAACAGCCCACGGCACCATAGAAACCCCTTTCTTCATGCCGGTTGCGACCAATGCAGCAGCACGCTATATCACGCAAGAACAATTACAGGAAACCAAGACAGAGGCCATTATCTGCAATGGATTCATGTTGTCCTTGAAGCCGGGCCTAGAGATTATCAAGGAATTTGGTGGCATCCATAAATTCATGAACTGGGATAAAATTATCTTTACAGACTCTGGAGGCTTTCAAATGCTGAGCGAGAGATTTCTGAAAGGAACAACAGAGCATGGCATTCACTTCAGAAGTCCTTTTGATGCAAGAACCCATTTTGTTACACCAGAGAAAGCTATTCAGATTCAAAATGCTTTAGGAGCAGACTGCATCATGGCGTTGGATTTTGTTCCAGAATATAGAGAGGATAAAGCCTATATTGCCAAGGCAGTCAAGCAAACCCATGCCTGGGCAGAAAAATGCATTGCAGCACATACAAACAAAAAGCAGCTTTTGTTTGGCATTACCCAAGGAGGGATTTACCCTGATTTGAGAAAACAAAGTGCAAAATTCATCAACAAAGTAGATTTTGCTGGTGTTGCGATTGGAGGATTGTGCATTGGTGAGAGCAAGGAAAAAATGTTCCAGATGGTGGATGTCTCCATTCCTTTGCTGGATGAAGAGAAGCCAAGATACTTGATGGGTGTTGGCAGCCCTAGAGATTTAATAGAAGCAGTTGCCCATGGCATTGACATCTTTGATTCCTGCTTTCCAACGAGAACAGGGAGGCATGGGAATATTTTAACAACAAGAGGAAATTATGATATTACCAAGGCAAAATGGCAGTACAGTAAATTGCCTTTAGATGAACAATGTGCTTGCTTTGTCTGCAAAAAATATACCAGAGCTTACATTCATCATCTCTTTAAGGTAGAGGAAGCTACTGGCTTAATGTTGGTTTCTTATCACAACATTTGGTTGATTCAGGATTTGATGCAGAAAATAAGGAAGGCGATAAAAGAAGGAAAATTTGAAAAATTAAGAAAAGAGTTTTCTCGTTAGTCCCTTAGGTTGTCGAATAAGAGCCTGGTGGCTTATCCTTGGGTTTTGCTTTTTCCCCATAAATCACTTCTCGGTACTGCGGTAGGGTATCTCTCGTAAAGGTTTCCATACCTTCTCTTGTTTTCTGGTGTTCTAGCATCTGTCTGAGAACGTAGAATGGCACTGTTGCAATGTGGGCTCCTGCCAATGCTACCTCCCTTGCCTGTCTCGTATTCCTAATGGAAGCTGCTAAGACCTCTGTTTCCAGCTCAGGGTAATTTGCCAGTATTCTCACTATTTTTGCGACTAAATCAACACCACTGACAATACCATTATCATTGATGATTTCTACACGTCCGCTTGAATGTTCGTATGGAACTCCTTCTGCCGGGTAATAAGCATCTTTTTCTCGCTTTTCTGGTGGTCCATGTCTAAAAGATTTTAAATAAAGGTAATCATCAATTCTTCCAGCAAAAGGGCTGACATACCTTGCTCCTGCTTTTGCAGCCAGCAATGCCTGCTCTGGGGTCATGATTAAGGTTGTGTTGATCGGAATGCCCTGTCTGGATAATGTTGCAATAGCTTCCAAGCCATCGTAGATAGCACTCTCCTCTGTGTCCATAGAGGGATTGATGGGGATCTTAATAATAGCATGTCCATGTCCCCATGACCATCCTGCATCGTCCGAAGGCAGTAAACCTCCTTTTTCAACCCTTTTCCCTGCAGCTTCCAATGCAAATTTTTCATACAGTCTTTTCCCTTCTTCCACCATCACTTCGCTTAGCTTCTTACCCTTAACAGGCTCTGCAATAACTTCCAAACTTACCGGCAAATCAGTTCCAACAATTTCAAAAATTCTCCTCAAATGCCGTTCTAATGTTTCTGCAGAAAAATCCCCTTTCGCATCGTCAATAACTTTCCTTATCAAGGAAGGATTGGTTGTTACTCCATCCAGAATTCCCGCTTGCTTTGCTGTTTCAATCTCTTCTAAAACCGCCGTATCCAGAAAAATCTTCATGCTCTCACCCCCACGTTATAGTTGCAGGACTGGCTGACTTTATAAATATTTCTTCTCCTTACTTAATCACTCCCTCCATATTCCTTGATTCTTCGGTACGTGCTATTGGAATTCACTTCTTCTTGTTCTTGCACTACTAGCCGGAGCGGAAGCTGCACTTTTCCCTCTAACCCGAGACTCCTAACCAATGGAGCAGAAGGCGTAATCGTGGCTATTACTACTCCCTTATTTTTTGGATCAGGGTCAAGGAGGATAGTTCCCTCACTCCCGCCTAGAAAACCAAGCGAGGATGTTTCTTTAAGATCCGCTCTTTGAAAGCCCGTAATCCTATTTCTCTCTGCATAGAACCAGCATGGTTTCTCTAAACCTGGAATTTGCACCTTCACACGATAGTACGTCAACATCTTATAGTATCTCCACCTCACACTTCGCCAATTCTTTAAATTTTTCCGCATCTGCTATGGTTCCAACAATCTCCCCATAGTGCATCGGAATAGCAACTTTTGGATGGAAGCTATTTACTGCTTGTGCAGCTTCTGGAGCAGTCATGACATAGGTTCCAGAGACTGCCATCAAGGCAATGTCAATGTTCTTCAAGGCTTTCATTTCCGAGGTAACATCGGTATCCCCACAATGGTAAATGTTTTTTCCATTCACGGTAATAATATATCCAATCCAATCATTTGCTCTGGGGTGGAATTTCTTGTTCGTATTATACGCAGGAATGCAATAGAAGGCAATCCCTTCCACAGTTCCCTTCGTTCCGGGGATTGCCAATTTCGTATCCTTGAATTTCATCCCGGAAAGTTTGCTCTGGCAGTCTGGAGGGCAAACAATAAGGGTAGAGTCTTTGATAACCTTCCGTAAATCTTCAATGCTGCAATGGTCAAAATGCTCATGGGAGATGAAGATAATGTCTGCATCGTTGTAGCTCTGCTTCAACTGGAAAGGGTCCATGTAGATAATCTTCCCATTGCCCTGGATCCTGAAGGCAGCATGGGCCAAACGTTCTATTTCCACTCCGAGGATGTTTGCCATCGTATCACCTTTTTGTTTCTCTCAGAAATACCCATTCATATTAAAATCTTTCCATCCTGCATTATTTTTTTCTCATCAATCCAAATGTTCGGCCTCTTCACCACACAATCAATATGGACAGGCACATCCACTTTTCCTTCCATGGATACATTATTCCCAAATGCAACATGAATGGTTCCTAGAACTTTCTCATCCTCCAAAACAGTGCCAGTAATTTTTGCCTTCTCATTGGCTCCAATGCCAAACTCTGCGACATTGAAGGCCAATTTTCCTACTCTCTTCAATTTCTCTTCCAGCAGCTTTGCAGCCTTGCCTCCGGAAAATTTCGTGGCAAAGCCATCCTGTATTTCAATAACAGCATTTTTATCCACTTTGCCAATGCTGGCAATAGGGCCATCCACAACTAATACTCCATTAGCTGTTCCTTCTACCGGCGCAACAAAAGCCTCTCCACAGGGCAAATTGCCCCAGTAACCTTTTTTATCGTAAATTCCTCCCTTCCTTCCATGCCCTTTTCTTCCAACAATGGAAAATTCCAGATTGGTTCCTTTTTTGGTTGTTACCGCAACCCTTTTCCCTTGATCAAAATAATCACAGAGTCTGTTAATCCTTGCCTTCATTCTATTGTAATCTACAGGAATGCATCGCTGGATGATTTCCCTGGTAATGCCTGGCATAGAGGCAATCCTTGCTCCTGCTGCACTCGCCTCTCTCCTGGCCTTGGTATGAGAAAGAGAGAAGGTAGTAATAAGAAACACCACATCAAATTTCTTCATCTCTTCTGCAACTTCTGCAGGAGGCTCTTGTCCATTCCGCTCCATGACAGGCATCTCATGCAGCTTCACAGCCTTGCAAAGCTTGAAAGCCTCCTGGAACACCTGTTTGGCAATGTCTTTCTTGCCGTTGTCTGTGATAATCAAAACTCTCTCCTTAGGCTTTAAGCCCATGCAGTTGAGCAACATGGTTTGGTAGGCTTTTTGGAGTTTGTTATTCATCTTCCTTATAACCCATAATCCTTTGCAGGAGAAAAGTGGAATTGCATTCTTCCTCGAAGTAGTTCATTCACAGAATCAAATAATTGTTGATATCGTATTGCAAAATTACCTTCCTCCGTCATCGTTATATGCTTTCCTACAAGTTTGGCAAGTGCCGCATCCTCTGCTTCCAGCATGTTCTTGTATGCCGCGACCGTATTGAGCGTAGGATCCAAAATATCCACTCGTGTAATTCCAACAGGCGAAGCGATGCACCATTGCAACTGGATTTTATCGAATCTCCGTTGCTGTCGAATATACGTTTGAATGTCCTCGACAGAGGGAGCCACATTAATAGACGCGAGCGCTATATCAATAGCCTTTCTAGCAAGCGGCCGAGCAGCCTCTTCATCCCACTTGTCATCTCTCAGATCTTGAAGAATTAATTCAAGAATCGATCCACGTATATATTTTCCAGCTACTCTTGGATGTGTATGGTACTCAAAAAGAATCTGTCCAAAGATAGCAAAATTCTGGCCCCATTGCAAACTTGCGAAGCGCTCACTCCCATCTACGGTTTCTTCTCTATGCCCATAAGAAATATGATACCAGTAGGAATCCGCTGGCGAATACAACCAACTTCCCTCTGTTGGTATTTCCCTCGCCAAACGAATTAAGTCTCGTTCTCCCTCTTCCTTTGTTTTTCTCACTTTATATGGATCATATGTGATGGAGAGAGGGGTATGGGGAGGTAACTCGGTGTATAACACTTTCACTAATCGAGAACGGCTTATACAGTACGCTAATATGCTTATTGGAAGTAGCAGCAAATCTTTCCCTACTGCAGCTACACTTTCAGTCCATGCCTTATCTTCTCTTGTTCTCTCTACCTGTCCCATGTTGCAAGCCCTCAAAAACTTTCATCACGCCAAACAGTACCTCTTCCTTAAACGCCGGTGCCATGATCTGCAATCCAGCCGGAATGCCATTCACAGTATCTGCTGGAACAACGCCAGCACAGATGCCTGCCAAATTCGCTGGAATGGTAAAGGCATCATAGGCATAAATCACTTTCGGATCGGTAATCTCTGCACCTAATTTATGGGGCAAGACTGGTGTTGTTGGAGCTAATATCACATCTACGTACTGAAAAGCCCTCTCAAACTCTATGGCAATCAATTTCTTTGCCTTCAAAGCTTTTCGGTAGTATGTTCCATGATATTCTGCCCTGGAAATCTCTCTCCCTCCCAAAATTCTTCTCAGAACCTCTTCCCCGCATGCATCCTCAATTTTCTTACCATACTTTCTGCCATCAAATTTTCTTGTGGAAGAGAAGAATTCTACATAGACTAACGGATAGTAGGTTTGCACTGCCAAGTCGAGGTAATCCAACTCCACATCAACAATCTCTGTATGCAATGCTTTTGCAATCTTCTCTGCAGCATTCTGGATGACTGCATAGATTTTCCTATCTTTTGTCAAGGTTTCAAAGGATTTGCTCATGCCTATTCTTATTTTCTTTTGCTGGAAATGTGTATACTTTCCTATTGGCATATTGATGGTTGTTGGGTCATTGTTGCTCTTTCCTGCAATGATTTCCATAGCCAGAGCAGAGCCAAACACATCTCTGCTCAAGGGCCCTATCTGATCCAGGCTCATGGATAAATCAATCAAGCCATACCGGGAAACTCTCCCATAGCTTGGCTTAATCCCGATTACTCCACAGAAAGAAGCAGGAGCTCGTATGCTCCCCCCTGTATCCGAACCTAAGGCAAGATCTGCCATGCCGGCAGCAACCGCAGCAGCACTGCCTGACGAAGAGCCTCCAGGAACAAAACCAGGAGCAACTGGATTGTCTGTTGCACCAAAAGCAGAATACTCTCCTGTAGAGCCAGCAGCAAACTCATCGCAGTTTGCTATGCCGATAATAATGCCATCTTCCTGCTTGATCTTTACAATGACATCAGCATCATACGTGCCATAATAATTCTCTAATGTTCTAGAAGCACAAGAAATTGGCATTCCGATAACGTTCATGTTTGCCTTGACTGCAATGCCTAGGCCAGCAAGCCTTCCAGCTTTTCCTGCCTTGATTTTCTTATCTACTGCTTCTGCCTCTTTGGCAGCATTGTTATTCACATACAGCAAGGCATTGATCTTCTTATTCTTCTGCTCGATAACTTTCAGCAATTGCTGGATATGCTCCAGTGCCGTTACCTTTCCTGTCTTTAGCTGCTGCAAGATTTCCTCTACCATGTTACTCCTTGTGCTTCAGCAATTCCTTAATATGTTTTAGCCCATACCACCAGCTGTTGGCAGAATTCTTTTCAATGGCTTCCATGATTTTCTTGGCACTTTCTGTTTTCAATTGCTTTTTTCCATTCTCTATCCAGTTCTCACAGTCCTTGTAATGCTGCTGCAAATATTCTTTTGCCTGTATCGCACACTCCAGCAAATCTGCATCCTTTGCGATGATGGCTTCCTTGCTCTCCCTTTTTTCCCACTCCTCGTAGAGGGCTTGAACCTCCTTTGCCAGTTCTGGAGGCAATCGCTCGGTCTGTTCCATAAAAGCCTGCTTCTCTGCCGCTTCTGTATTCAAATACCGCAAAGCCACTTTATGGGAGTCATTGACTCTTGCCTCTGGTAGGTCATGGAACAAAATCATTTTCACAACCTTGCTAGCATCTGCTTTCTCCATCTCTGCAAGAATCATACCGAGTATTGCTGCTCTATAAACATGCTCTGCTACTGATTCAGGGTCTTTAATGCCGGCCAGCCACCAACCACTTCTCTTTACTTTCTTTAACTGCCCTGCTTCAAAGAGGAATTTTGCCAGATCGTCATAATTTATCATTGTTTCACGCCCGCCAATTCACATTACCCCTTCATTTTCTTCGCATTCGCTCATGAGCGGATTGAAAACAACAAAGTCAGTACCCCACTTCCTACACCACATGGCCAATATAGGGTTCATATCGCCTTCAAATCCTATTTTAAAATCGAGCTTCTTTTCCTTTCTCATTCTTACCAGGTGGGCAGATCGATGGCCATAAGGAAGCCTGAACTCTTCAGAGCCTTGGGATAAGCTCAGCAGCGTCTCTATGCCTTCTGTACCCTCCTCATCACTTTCAAGAATAGTTAACATGCTCTCGATAGGATTTTCCCCTTCCGGAATGTCCTTCACTTTATCCAAGGTTTTGCTGGTGAAATCCCTTACAGGCAAAGCAAGAAGAACCCTATCGACATCAGGAAGATATTTTTCAACTTCCATGATCTGTGGCTCTGGTTCGTATATAACTCTGAATATTTGAGCCCTATCTACAGTTATTTCTGGTCCAATCACGATGCCTGCTTTCTTCCCTCGTGATCGTATCATTTCGAGCAACCGATACACTTCTCCTTCTCCACCAAGGTAAGCAGGGTGGAATAAAATACCCTGACATCCAGCATCCATGAATTGCTCTACCTGCGAATCCAATGGCGGAGGTCGAGTGGATATATGTGCTTCTACTCTTCGGTCTAATCCCCCGCTTAAAAATGTCGCATATCTTGTTAAATTCTCAATATTACTTTCAGCATGTACCTCTAAATGAAAATCTTCGATACCATGCCCTTTACTCTTTCTTACGATTTCAGCTACTGCTTCCGGACTTTCGTTTCCAGTAAGCGGAACTGCATAACTTTTACCTTTGGGCTGTTGTCCTTCCAACATATATACACCTACCAATGCTTTTTCTCAGCAACAAGATAATCCCCTTTTCGTTTCGGAGCATTCTTCAGCATTCTTTCCCTGAATTCCTTGTCTGCTTGATTGAGGATGAATTCCCGGAGATTCTGCTCTCGCTCAAAGCCAATAGGAACATCTACTTTCTCTACTCTATCCAGCGCCTTGGAGAACTCATCCATAATCTTCTTGGCCTGCTCCTGGATTCTTTCCTTGTCCATTTTCTCTTTCATTTAGAGCCTCTCCTTCATCTTAATACCCAATGCCAAATCCTCTAATCTTTTCAAATCATACTTAATGCCGTCAAACTTCTTCCTCAATTCCCCGTTCCGGAAGTTGAATTTCAACAGTTCTCCATATACGTCAAAGACAAATTCCTTGATTTCCAATGCCTTGGAAAAATTTCCTGCAATGGCTTCATGGATAGCCTTCCTGACCAATTCTCCGGTCAAATCACAAAGCCCTAATAAATAATAATCTGCATTCACCTTCAGTTCTGCAGCAGAAGGAAGCTTTTTGTGTTTCACAAATTGAAAAAAGCAGACTGCTTCTACATACTCCTGGAAAGCAATCTTGGAGCTACCAGAATAATCTAGAGCACCGTGGTGTTGGGTAATTTTTCTCAACTCAATAATTTTGCCCTCCATGCCCTTGACAAATTTCTCTGCTTCCTGCAACTGATCTCTTTGGACAGCGTGAATGGCTTGCTTCGACAAGATGACAATTTCCCTGGATTTCTGCACCAACAGCTCTCGCTGGCTTTCATAGGTTTCCAGCTCCTTTCGCAGTTTCTCAAAGTCTTGGTAGTCGATATTCCCCATCGAGGTAGGCAAAAGAGAGGATTGTTTTTAAAGTTTCTGGCTATCAGAGAAGCAAAAGATTTAAATATAGTCCTATCCAGAAAATCCCCTTATGCCAGTTGCCGAGCAATCCACCTTCCGAGGGATTATCGAGTTCTTTGCCAGACTTGGCATCTACGATGTTATCTTACCTTTCCTCCTTGTCTTTTCCATCATCTTCGCCATTCTGGAGAAAACAAAACTGTTTGGAACCGAGAAAGCAGGAGGGAATGAGTATACACGGAAAAACATCAATGCGATGGTTGCTTTTGTCGTTGCCTTCTTGGTTGTCGCTTCCTCCAGGCTGGTTGCAGCGATCAACGAAGCCTTAGCAAGAGTAGTTTTGTTAATGCTGGTCGGTATCAGTTTCATCCTGCTCATTGGAGTTTTCTATCACCATGAAGAGAAAGTATTCCTAGAAGGCCCCTGGCGAAAATTCTTCATGGTCCTTATGTTCATTGGTGTGGTGTTGATTTTCCTCCAGGCCATTAAGACTGATCAAGGCATTGGGTGGCTGGAGTATGCATGGTCGTATATTGCTTACAATTTCTACGCCAGCGTTTTTGTAGATTCCTTAATCCTTCTTATTGTGGTGATCGCCTTTATGTGGTTCATCACCAAAGAGCCGAAGGGAGCAAAGAAGGAGGAGCATGGTCATGGAGGCTCCCATTAATGTTTCTTTCTCATCCGAAACATTTATAAATAACAATGAGCAATAACGAGTATAAAGCTTATAAATAAAAAAGAGGGAGAACATGGCTTTTCATACCATCTTTGAGAGAGGCGTGACGATACTCGAAAGCTTAGGCATTAGCGATGTTCTCTTGCCATTTCTGCTGATATTCACCATCGTGTTTGCCATTCTGCAGAAGATTGAAATCCTGGGAGAGAGAAAGAAAAACCTCAATGTCGTGGTTGCTTTGGTGATGGCCTTAGCAGTGGTTATCCCTCACGTGACAGAAAGCTATCCGCCAGGAGCAGATGTCGTGGAAATCATTAATAGGGCGCTGCCCAATGTGGGTGTTGTCGCGGTGGTTATTATCATGCTACTCCTCCTTGTCGGGTTGCTCAGCGGAAAGGATCAATGGGGCGGAGGGAGCAGCTTTGCAGGGTTGCTCGCAGCAGTAGCATTCATTGCTGTCATTTGGATTTTTTATCGGGCAGCCAGGCCGTATGGAACCTACTCAGAGGGAGCTTTTGGTGGTGTACTTGCCAATCCTGATGTTCAGGCATTGCTCATTATCATTATCATCTTTGGCTTAGTCATCTGGTTCATCACCAAAGAGCCTGGAGAAACCTCCGGACAGAACTTCCTGAAAACTATCCGGGACTGGTTCAAGAGTGGCGGGCATTAGGAACATGCATAGAACATGGCGACTATCTTGGATGCGAGCTTTGGACTCTTAGGAAAATTCACCCTTATATTCTCCTTTGTCTTGGTCGTTGTGGTCATCTATGGGATTCTCAGCTTCACGAAGGCTTTTGGAGACAACAAGATGGTACAAGGACTTCTTGCCTTACTCTTTGGCCTCTTTGTGCTCATCATGCCAGGGATGTCAGAAGTCATTAGCCTCTTTATCCCCTGGATAACGCTCCTCCTCATTATCTTGATATTCCTCTTACTCTTCTTCAAGCTCTTCGGGGCAACGGACAAGGACTTTATGGCTGTCCTGGGAGAATATAAAGGCATTGTGTGGACGATTATTTCCTTTGTCCTGCTCATTGGCCTCTGGGCTGTTACGCAGGTCTACTACGGGTACTACCAGGAAACTCCACCAGGAGAGGCTGGTGCAGTGGAGCAGGCAGTCTCGGCACAAGAAGAAGGCAACATCACGAAAACGTTTGGTGCAGTCTTTTTCCATCCCAAAGTGCTCGGTGTCGTGTTCATTCTCCTGTTTTCCGTCTTCATGATCAGCATTCTCACTGCACAATCGCATTAACAGAGAGAATTCTATGTACGTACCTATTTCTTCCCTTTCAATGTCTGTGCAATTCTGCTTAATTCATTCACATTCTCCACAAAGCCAGGCAGAATTTTCTGGAAGACTTTCTCCAGAGCCCTGATCTCGGTGCTCACATCCTTGATACTCTGATCATAATTTCCAATTTTCT
>JACOVN010000149.1 GCA_016177315.1 Candidatus Woesearchaeota archaeon | reverse complement strand
TTTGGACGCTGCCTTTCTAACTGCTTAATCCATGCACCAAAGCTGGATGCTCCGCCAATTTCAAAGTAGAGCAACATGGTGTTAGGGTCTTGCACAAGCTTTTCAATGCCTCTCTCTACTGCCTGTATACAGCTACTCTCTAAGCCACCGTCGGTGACCCAAACATGAACAGTCTTTCCAGGAACAAGCAGCTTCTGTATCTTCTCCAATGCATCAGCATCATATACCGTGCCTCCATTCTGAAAACCGAGGACAGCTTGTTTACCATCGTTGAATGGTGTATCGTAGAGGTGCCGCAGTTCTGCTGGTTTTGAGACAAAGGTACCATTGCTGAAATTTGCTGTGACGATGTTTACATCCTTCTTCATCTGATCTGCTGCCTTTCGCATATTCTTGAGAATACCATACACTACATGCATAAGCTGATCATACTTCGATCCAGTTCCAACGTACTTTGGTGATCCCATACTACCGGAGGAATCTAAATGGAAAACGACATTGTCAGGTAATTCTAAACCAACATTTTCGAAGGTATAATCTGTCTCTTGCGTTTCCTCAAGCTCGTAGATGTCATATTGCCATTCCTGCGGGCTGAGCCAGAATAGTTGTATAATGCCTGTCTGCTGCTGGAAACGAAGGATCTCTTCCAAGGGAAGATGGTGGAGATTTTCTGTACGTATATAGTTCGTTTCTACTTTCTTCCACTGTTGCCTTGTTCCCAAATCAACTTCTATTGCTTCCTGCCTTGGAGATCGGATAGGGATTTCCTTTGCATTCCGTTTATAGTACTCATCCATCGCAAGTAGACCGAGCTTCTTTTCTCTGGTTGCCTGACCACCCAACGATCCAGACGGATTGTTCGCAACTTCAGAGAGCAAGGGATTTGACTGTTCACCAAGCGCATCTGCAAGATTCAATAAAGCCTGCTGCATATTCCCCCCCGCCTGATTAATGCTGGACTGCTCATCCTGCTCTCCTTGGTCTTCTGCAATATGCGTACCATGCCGTTTCTCTTCCCTCTCTAGGGAAATGTACTTTGCTAGTGGCTGAATGAACCCTCGAACTGCGGCATATCTTGTGCGCTTATCTGAGAGAATCTTTGTAAAGATATCAATGACATAACGGTGCTGTGCATCTACCTCAGGATTATCGTGTTCTTCATACAACCGATCTACAGCAGCTTCATAGGCTTTACGGTCAACTCTGGCAAGCTTACCCTGCTGCGGATCAAGCTCGTGCACGACACCTTTCAATGCGCCAGTGATAGCTATCCGTAATTCTTCCTCTGTGATGAGTTCATCGAGGGCACTTTTAAAGAAATCTACTAGCTTCTTCCGCATTTTTGCTTCCCTTGTAAAGAGCATTCCATACATCAGTCTCGTGATAGGGTAAAATAAGGACTGGAACCTTGGTTTTTTCCCTTCTTTTTCACTGAGGTGTATTTCCAGCGTATCAAAAATTGGCACTACTCCATCAGGAAGATGGGGAATATTTGGCAATGCAATGTCGTGCTGCTCCTCCATAATACGTCTTAATCTTCGTTCAAGGTTGTTGTCATAATTAGAAAGGTAAAAGAACACATCATCAATGATAACATCCCAGACAGCATTTCTGACATTCCCGACTTTGTGGAGCGCATCTGCCTCGCTTATCCTTGGCTCTGCATGTTTCATGCCTTGGTACAATGCCTCGTCAAAGACTTTCTCATCCTGTTTGCTATCTGGAGTAATAGCAGGATGGAAGGTTTCGTGGAAGTGGAGATAGGTCAGAGTATCCTGGATCAATCGTTGCACTAAGGTTGTATCATCATCGATAGCAATGCCGTATGCATCCCTGTACAATTCCTTCACCACCTTCTCGAATAAGGATTCTACCTCCTCTGGCTTGAAAATGTCCATATGGATAATTTCATTATCGGTATAGAATTGCCAATGGCGCTTATGCTGAGGATTTGGTTGCGCTTTCTCCACTGGAATCTGAGCAAAAATAGGGAACTCTGTCCTGATTGCATCTCTCCATGTTCCCTCTGCGCGGTCCAACAGCTCAAGGACCTGATGCATCGTTATACCCCCAAGACACGCGGTAATCGTTGATGGTAGATATTTGGTGTTGCGGGGTCTTGTCGCTTTCTTATGTACCATCCCTGCAATCCTTGCAAGCGTTCTTTTGCTCCTTCTTCTTTGGCAAAGAGTCTTTCGATTTCTTCTGCATATTGATGGGTGAATCCGGCAAGCGTCGTAAGATCACCAATCATTCTTGCGACAATGGGCTTCTTTGATTCTGAGCCTCCTTCTAGTCGACGAAGAACCGCTATGCTAGCACCGAGATCTTTGATCAAGCTTTCCGTTATCGGTGTTTTGCCTGTTCCTGTTGCCTTTTTTGTTGCATGGATAGCCCTCGAGAGTGCAAGACCGTACAGGGAATACCACGGATCGTTTGCATCAAACTCGCTTTTCCCATTTGCGGCTCTTTTATAGCCAAGTTGGGCTGCAAAATCTTCTACAATGCCAATATAGTCTCGCAATACTTGATCTACCACTGTTACCGGATCCTCTTTGGCTGTTTGCTGCTTATCCTTTGCTACAATGGCAAAGCTTGCTGCAATATCTTCCACGGTAATGTAGGAAGGTGCTTGGAGATAGCTTTCGAGATGGTTCGGGTTGTGCAATGCATTCTTGATTTTCCTCGTAATGGCGAGGGCATCTGCCAAACGCTTCACCTTGATAACATCCCTCGGCACTTCCTGCTCGTCAAAGGAACTGATGACCTTCCGTATCCGTTCCATGGTTTGTGAGGTAGCATCAAGAGAGGATGTATAGCTGAAATCAATGCCATAAGGCCGTAATGCTTCGTTCCATGCATTAGCCGTTGCTTGATCATGCAAAAATTCTGTCTCCAGGTCTTGTGTAAACATGAGTGCTAATACATCGCTTAATTCTGCAGCAGAACGAATATCATGCTGGTACGTTCTCTTGGGGTCTGTTGCGAGGGCAAACCATCGAGCGATATCCTTTTTCACTGCTTCTGCATCCAAAGGCTCTACATCGAGATACCTTCTTAACTGGCCTGTAAAGCGTTCTAGAAATTCCCGGTGCTGACCATTGCCTTGCTTCACTCGCATGAGCGATGCACCAATGGTGCCTACGGCATTAGGCACGGCAATTTCCAAATCTCTATTCTTCACCGCAGCATCGGTTCTCCTTGTTGCGCTGTACTGTGCTTGTTTCGTAGCTGCTGGGTTTTGCGCTGCAGTGACAAATAATGGCTTCTTCTCCTCATAATCCAGGTGCCAATGCTGGGTGTCCGCACCCCTCTCTAACCGAGGAACAGGCAATCCTAAGTATCCACTTTCGCCAGAGGCAAGTGCAATTTTGCCATCCTTGAGCTGGAGAATCTGGTTGGTATCTCCCCTATTCTGCTCATCCACAAATAAAGCTGCAATTCTGTCGAGCGCTTCCTGCCGAAGATTAACTCTCAAGACACCATTGTCAATAACTCCTTCGATAAATGGCTGCTGCACGTTCGTCATGGCCGCGCTTAAGCGAATAACAGAATAGTTTTCTGGTGGCAGAATAGTTTTGAACAACATTTCTGTGGTATGGGTTTTCCCGGTTCCGGTGATGCCTTCGAAGAGCAGGGAAACTTTTTCTCGGAGCAATGCAGCTGTGATGAGATCCAGCATACTCACATCGACAGCATGTTCTTTTGGCACTGGTGCTCTGCCATGGAGCTCTTGGAACTGCAGATTGTGGGTTTGAGGATCATATTCTAAACGGAACAGCGGCGTTGGAACAACATACTCATTCACGACTCCTTGGCTTGCGCTGACCAATGCCAGCAAGGCAGCAGCATGGATTCTTCTATCCAATTCTGTAGGATTTTGTATTCCTTTTTCTAGTAATTCCTTCGTTACGCTTTCCAGGCTTTCTATCCTTTCTGGTTGTGGTGTGGTCATTTTTTCTCCTATTTTCATTTATCCAATTGACTGAGCGCATCTAAGTATTGCTGAAGACTTTTCTCCCCAACTTGCTGCCCATACTGCAAGATGTCTTTCAAGGTTACCTGTTTTTGAACCTCTCTCATCAAATCTATTGCAGAAAATTTACTATTATACTTTGTGTTGAATGCCCCCCTTTGTTCAGCAATTTCCATTGCCCCTGCGAGGAATGCCCTCTGCTCTGGAGG
>JACOVN010000009.1 GCA_016177315.1 Candidatus Woesearchaeota archaeon | reverse complement strand
GCTCTAGCGGAGGAGGGACAACAAGTATCAAACCACCATCTGCTGTTACAACGCCCCCTGTAAACCAGGAAAGGCAATCCATCGACGATTTCATTGCACAAGGCATGATCCCAGGGGGAGATGCCAAAGATATTTATTTGAGCTGGAGCCAGAACAAGAAGGAATGGGGGAGTATTCCTGCAACTATAGGGAAAGTGAGCAAAGGGATATGGATACTAGAAGGCTCTGTCGCAGATAATGCCATTCCATTCAGCATGCCAGAAGGAAACGATTATCGAATCCTTGTTCCAAATGGAGATGGGAATTACGATGTCCTCTATATCAAAGGAGGGGAAAGAACAGTACTTTCCTTAAATCCATGGCAGCAAGAACAGTTGCAGCAGGATGGAATAAAAATCCAGTATGAAGCTGTAGATTATAGAGGGAAGAAGAATGGAAAGCATCATTTCTACGTGAAAGCCTCTGGAAGGAATCTTGTATTGAAGGAGCATGTTCCATACATACCAGGTATTCGGAATGCTATGCTGGAAGAAAGAGAGCAGCAAACAACCACCAAGGAAGCAGAGAAAAAAGAAAAGCAGGAAAAGCCAGAGGCTGCTATATCGTATCCAGGCACGCAGGCAAGAGAGGATACCACAGCGAGATACGATTCTCCATTCATACCAATGAGAGACAGTGTAACAGGCGTGCACCATATCGTGAATCAGAATGATATTGTCTCGCTAGGGAAGGATGAGGCATGGTTCCAGCAATGGCTCCGGGAGGTTAAGGAGCGAGACAGAAGGACTTGGAAGCCAATCCCGCCTCCAGCGGTGATGGAGAGGTATAGGGTAGAGAAGGTTAGAAACGGATAGGACGCAATCAAAATTCAACAATGGAAGAAAAATGAGCGAACAACAGCATCAAGAACCTCGCGGATACTGGAAACCCCAAGCAAAGGAATTAATAAAACTCTTAAAAGAGACGACATGCATTGTAGATGAAAAGACGGTAGAACGATTCACGACAATACAACATCTCACAAGCGAAGGAGTAACTTCCCATGTTTATGCTGCTTACGATCGAGCACTAGGGATACCAGTGGCATTAAAATGGGCTAAGAATGAAGATGTGGCGGAAAGATTGCGAGGAGAGATAAAGTTTCTAAAACAGTACGATGGTCATGAACATATTCTTCGCTACTACGCCGACTTTGTAGTAAAAGATCGTCCATTGCTTGTGATAGAATTGGCAGATGCAGATCTGCAGGTGCACGTGGAAGCTTCTATGCCGAACGGTTATGCAACAGAGGAAGGAAGAACAATATTTCAACAACTCTGCTCTGCATTGCAAGAAATTCATAGAAGGAATAATGTCCATCGAGATATTCGTCCAGCAAATATCCTGTTGCTGCTAGAGGAAGGTAAAGTTCCAACAGTCAAACTTGGCGATCTTGGAGAATTGAAAACCATACCAGCAAGTAGAATTTCAAGGGAAATTCTTGGACAATATGCGTATAGGCCTCCGGAAGTGATTTACGATGAGAGTAGGAAGGATTCGAATCCAGAGGCACAGAATTCGCCACAAGCAGATATCTATGCAGCCGGTGCAGTGCTCTTCTTTGTGCTCACAGGAAAAGAATTGTTTCATCATCTCATTGAGGACTATCATAAACGACTTGGTGAGCGAGAAGCAAAGAAGGAAACAGCAAAAGCAAAGAGTTTATTGGAATATCTGGAATTAGAGATGAGAAAACTCCGGGACCGAGGGGTAAAAGAGGATCTTATCACCATTTGTAGGAACTGCATAGAACCCGATAGAGAAAGGAGGTACCATTCCATCGAGGAGATTCTTGAGGCATTGAACAGCCCGGTAAAAAGGGCATCTATACCAACCCCTCAACAGCGGTTGAGAGTAGCCAAGGAAGCAGATGCCAAGAAAAGATGCTTACAGTCGGATGAAATCTTTGAGATGAGGGAAGCATTCCAAGGAAGGTATGAAAGACCGATTTTGAGATTGTTAGACGCAAGTAGAGACGGGCAAATTGCGCTAAACAAATTGCAACAGATCAGTAGCATTTTTCAAGCAATGATACAGGATATCTCATTTCCAAAAGAATATCGGGAAGGTTTGCAAGAGCTGGTAGGAAGCTGGAAGAGAAAAGCGGTCATAAACATGCACCAAAAATTAGGAGAATATCTTGCTGCCTTACGGCAGGGACGAATCGAACAGGACACACTCTTGCGAATGAAAGAAGAGATAATCGCAGTGCGAGAATATAACCAAGCTTGGGCATTTGCTGATACGATTTATCCTGGAATTCCTGAGAAAGAGTTAGATTTAGCGAAATTCTGTGCAGAAGTTTCACTCCTCATTTATGAAAGGACAAGGAAATCTCCTCGCATCATTACAACAATTGCTGGAGAGGGTTATATGAGCGTACAAGAGGAGGATATTCTACATTCTATGTTTGTCAACGATGGGGCGGTGAGAAAAGTTGCTTGGATTGGGACGCAGAGTCCCATTCGGTCGGAAGTGGTGGGAAGGAAAGCACCCTAGAGTGGTACCTAAACCTTTTTATATTTCCCTCAATAGAAGAGGGATATGAAAAGAGGCCAGATAACACCCTTCCTTATTGTCGGCATTATCCTGTTCATCTTCCTCCTCATCCTCCTCTCCTACAAAACTTCTTTTGGAGCAGTGGATTACTCCAAGCCAAGCTCGTTCCAGCATTATATTGAATCGTGCTTGAAAGACACTGCGACCTTTGCCCTGTTTCAGTTAGGGTTGCAGGGCGGCTATATTGATTTGCCCATTATTTATTTTACGCAGTCGCATCTTACAGTGGCCTATGCCTGGAATAATGGCAATAGATTGGCTTCCTTGCAGACCATGGAAGAGGAATTAGCTACATTTGTGAATAGGAATTTTTTAGATTGTGTGAATAATGGAATACAGTTATTCAAGCAGAAATTTGGGAATATTGAATATCAGGAGCCAAAGACAGAAGTTTTTATTCAGCAGGAGGATGTCCGATTTCAATTAGAATTTCCTGTCACGATCATCAGCGAAGATGCAACCACAAAATTGGAAAAACCCTATACTGTTACATTGCCGGTTCGATTGGCCTTGATCCATGAAACGGTCCAGCATATACTGGCAGAGAAATTTGAGGATAGAGATTTATCCTTGGAATGCAAGTATAATCCTGATTTCACTTTGCAGGGCATTGGCTATGAAG